>JADFOP010000025.1 GCA_022562795.1 Nitrospinota bacterium | reverse complement strand
TAATGGGAAGTTTCTAGAGAGGTTTGTAAATTTGTATGAAGAAAAATGGTAAGTGATCGTCTTTGCCGACCGTCGGTTAATAAAGGCAATTTCTAGTAGGGGACGAGGGCATGACACCTCCAGAGAAGCTCGAATATCTCGACGACGATGAACTGCTAACTCCTGAAGTCGGCCCTTGGGCAGAGGAAAAATATAAGTACGTCAGCTATTACAATAAACTTTTCTCTACAAGTATGAAGGACAGATGGGATTGTCGGACATACATTGACCTCTTTGCCGGAGCAGGAAGATCAAGGATTCGACGCACCAACAAAATCCTTGCCGGTTCCCCACTCTTGGCTCTTGGTGTGCCGGACCAATACGACAAGTACATAATTTGCGAGAAAGATGAAGAACTAATGGAAGCTTTAAAATCTCGCATCGAAAAGGAATACTCCCATGCGGATGTCAAGTATGTGCTTGGTGATTGTAATGAGATGGTTGATGAGATTTGTGCTGCTATACCAAAGCCCTCTCCAAGGAGAACTGTTCTGTCATTTTGCTTTATAGACCCCTATAATATCGACATACACTTTGAAACTGTCCGAAGACTTAGTGACTTTTTTATAGACTTTCTTATGGTCCTGGCATTAGGTATGGATGCCCAACGTAATGAGTCACATTATTGTAGGCCAGATGTAACGCGCGTAGATTATTTCTTGGGTGATATTAACTGGCGGGATGAGTGGGAACAAGAAAGACGGAAGAAGGGTGTTATGTTCCGAACGTTCCTTGCAAAGAAATATGCATCCCAGATGGAAACTATTGGATACACAGGTACTTCTCTTGAAAAAATGAAGAGAATAACGCCTTCAGATAGAGACTTATCGCTCTATTACTTAGCGTTTTTTTCCAGAAGTGATCGGGGTCGAAAATTTTGGGAACAAGCGCTTAGGTACGTGCCCGACCAACCTGCGTTACCCTTTGAGTGAGGTTATCTTTCGTGGCTGCACAACGGTCTAGTATAGAGTGGACAGAGTCAACGTGGAACCCGGTGACCGGGTGCTCCAAAGTCAGTCCGGGGTGCAAAAACTGCTATGCTGAGCGAATGGCAAAGCGCCTGAAAGCAATGGGGCAGAAGCGCTACCGCAACGGGTTCGATGTTACCCTCCAACCGGATATTTTGAGGCTCCCGCTTCGCTGGCGCGAGCCCCGCCTTATCTTTGTCAATTCCATGAGCGACTTGTTTCATGAAATAGTCCCAGAACCATTTGTGCATGCCGTTTTCGAAACGATGGTTACTGCCCATTGGCACACCTTTCAGATTTTGACAAAACGCTCCGAAAGGCTTGCCGAACTTGCCCCCCGTCTCCCATGGCCCAAGAATATCTGGATGGGCGTGAGTGTCGAGTCGCCCCACTATGTTCGCCGGATTCGTGACCTTCGTGAGGTCCCTGCTGCAGTACGGTTCTTATCTGTTGAGCCTTTGCTGGAGCCGATTCCCCGATTGCCTCTGAATGGCGTGGATTGGGTGATCGTTGGAGGAGAGTCAGGCCCCCGGTGTCGGCCCATGGACCCTGATTGGGTTCGTCAAATCCGGGATCGATGCATTGAGCATGGAGTTCCTTTCTTTTTCAAGCAGTGGGGAGGCGTGAGAAAGAAAAACAATGGTAGGTTGTTAGATGGCAGGACATGGGATGAACTGCCTCAGGCAAAAGATAGACCTACTCGTAAGGTCAAGCCACAACGTTTAGTTGAACCTCTCCCGGCTTTTGCGTAATTAATCGCGGACAGTTCTTTTTTTAGGGCCTAGGGGTCCTCCTTTTGTAGAGGTCCGCCTGAGGTGGGGCATTGCGAGCCCGACTACCCGGATCGCCTAACTCTCCCTTCCCTCCTCCGGTGTAGGGCTGGTATACTGAAGAGACGCTCGAGGCCCTGGATGAGGGAGGCGATAGCCAATGACAAAAACTCAGGCGACAGCCGAGGTTTTCTGGACCGCTTTCAAGGCCCTGCCGAAGGAGGAAAGGCAGGAGGTGCTGGCCAAAATCATCAAAGACAAACGCATCCGGCACGACCTGATGGACCTGGCGCTCATGGAGGAGCGAAAGGACGAACCATCGAGGCCCTTCCGAACCTATCTCGAAGAATCGGGGTCGGGCCAATAGTAGATGCCCTTCCTGGTCGAGATCAAGCGCTCACAAAACCCTGTAACAGACCATGTAGGGACAGCCTTTATGGCTGTCCGGCCTTTAGGGTAGGATAAGGTGTCGGGGTCGGGGGCGACCCCGACTACCCGGAAGGGAAAAACCCACGGACAGGGGTAAACCCTGTCCCTACAGGGGAAAAGGCCAACGCAGGAACGCCCCTTGTGGCTGTCCGGCCAAAAAGGTGTCGGGGTTCCGCCTGAGGCGGACCTACCCGGATCGACTAAAATAGCAAAAAAACGCTCTCCATTCGGGAAGAAGTGCGTGACGACAGGCCCGCCTGTTTTTTGGTAATAAAGATGTAGGGACAGCCTTTAGGCTGTCCGGGTTTTCTTTGCGGACAGGGTAAACCCTGTCCCTACACGAGATTCGTCCCCAAACCATCGAATTCTGGTTATGTAGTCCGCCTGAGGCGGACCTGAGGCTGAGTCGGCCCGACTACCCGGATGGTTCAAAAAGGTGTCGGGGTTCCGGCTGACTAGCGCTCCTTGGCCGCCCGGCGGCGGCGGGCCTTGGCGGCCTTGTACTTGACCTTCATTCGGGCCTGCTCGAGGAGGTGCCCGGCCATCGCCTCATTCTCCATGGCGTTGAGCACCTTGCGCTGGGTGGGGGTCAGGCGCTTGGCCTTGTAGAAATCCGGCTTTGGCTCGCCGGCCCGGGGGAAGAAGTCCGCCACGGCGCAGTCGTAACAGACGGCCATGGCCTCGAGCTTGACGACGTTGACGTTTCTGTAGCCGTTTTCGATCTGCGAGAGGTGGGAGACACCGATCCCGGTGACCAGCTCCACCTCTCTGAGGGTCAGCCCGTGGGCGAGGCGCGCCATCCGAAGGCGCTGTCCGATGCTCGGCGGGAGGCCCTTCTTCGATGCTTTGGGTCGGCGCATGGAGATTGAAATCAACAAATGGTGAGCGCCCGATTCCATACCGGGGGCTTTCCATTCTAGATAGCACAACGCCCGGCCGTTGACAAGAGAAAATCCCTATAGGAAGGGGCCGAGGAATCGGCGGCGATGGCGAGGAGGACCGTGAAAATGCGCGAATCCCCCGAAATGGTTTTGCGGTACGCGGCGGGAGGCTTTATAATGGGGCAGGGTTTTTTCCGCGATTTTCCGCGATTTTCCGAATAAGGGGGCTTTTGGGCCTCGGGCGAGCCCGCGCCGACCGTGAGCCGATAGGGTATTCGGAAATATTTCACGCTCCTTCGCCGATAATCTGAGGTGCCCCATGTCTGATCCGGATCGTGTTATCGCCCGAGCCCGCGAGGCCGGGGTCCAGCTCGTCCGCTTTCTCTATTGTGACAGCGACGGGGTCATCCGGGGCAAGACAACCCACATCGATTTTCTCAAGTCCTCCATGGAATCTGGGATCGGACTCACCGTCGCCATGCAGTCGTTCATCATGCTGGACGCCATCGCTCCTGAGGGGACTTTCGGCCCCGTGGGGGAGATTCGGATGGTTCCCGACTTAGAGTCGTTCACCCAGTTGCCGTATGCGCCCCGAAGCGCCAGGATGCTGGTTAACCTCGTCGAGCACGACCGCACGCCCTGGGAGGCCTGCCCTCGCTCGTTCCTCGGTCGAATGATCGAGCGCTCCAGCCGGCGGGGGATTAAGTGGCAAGCGGCATTCGAGAACGAGTTCTACCTCGTCCGACAAAGCGGGGAGAGCTTTTTGCCCATTGACCAGAGCCTCTGTTTCAGCTCCATCGGTATGGACGAGGCCGAGGCGATTATCCATGAGATGATCGACGCCCTGAGCGAGCAGGGCGTCAGGGTGGAAAAATACTTCCCCGAGCTGGGTCCAGGCCAGCAGGAGATTCCCATCGTCCACACTACGGCCCTCAAGGCGGCGGACAACCAGATCGTCTTTAGAGAGACGATCCGGGGCGTGGCGCGCACCCACGGGCTGTGGGCTACCTTCGCCCCCAAACCATTCGCCGACCTCCCGGGCAACGGCTGCCACATCCACCTTAGCGCCTGGGACGAGGACGGCCAGCTGAATCTATTCTTCGACGCCGATGACCCCCATCGCCTCAGTCGCCACGGCTATCACTTTATCGGTGGGGTCCTTGCCCACCTGCCCGCCCTTGTTGCCCTTACCGCCCCCAGCGTCAACTCCTACCGGCGGCTTCAGCCTCAGACATGGGCGTCCGCCTACACCTGTTACGGGCCCGACAACCGGGAGGCGGCGGTCCGCATCGCCTCGGGCTACTGGGAGCGGGAGATGAAGAGCCTCAACCTCGAGCTCAAGTGCTCCGACCCTAGCAACAACCCCTACATCGCCCTGGGAGGGCTGCTGGCCGCCGGGCTGGACGGGATTGAAAAAGAGATAGACCCGGGCGAGCCGTTGATGGTCGACCCGGCGCGCCTGAGCGAGGAGGAGCGGGCTTCCCGCGGCATCGAACGCCTGCCCACCACGCTCGAAGAAGCCATCAACGCCCTCGAGCAGGATGAGGTCCTCTGCGAGGCCATGGGGCCGGTCCTGGCAAAAGAGTACATCATCGTGAAGCGGGCCGTCTGGGAAGGCTTCAAAGATAAGGACCTGGAGTTCGAGCTGGCCCAGCACTTCTACAAGTTTTAAGCCCATGCGCCTCTCCATCCTAGAACTCCCCGTCATCGACCATCATTGCCATTCCCTCTCCCCGCCCCATGTCCCGCTTGGCGAAGAAGAGGCCCTGGCTCTGTTCAGCGAGAGCGACGAGCGCGACCAGGCCCGCCACCACGTGCCCACTTCGCTCTTTTTCCGCCGGGCGATAAAAGACTGGAGCTCGCTGCTTGGGTGTGAGCCCACACTGACGGCAATCCTCCGGGCCCGCAAGGCTCAAGACATCGCCGCTTATGGGGGGAGGCTCGTCACTGAGGCGAGAATCGTAGCGCTGCTCGTCGACGAGGCCTTCCCCCCGGGGAGCCTTCCCGTCTCTGAGCTGCGGGCGCTGCTTCCGTGCCAGGTCCATCCCATCCTTCGCCTCGAAGACCTTTTGGAACGGCTCATAATGGAGGAGAACGACTTCACCTCCTTTCTGTCGCGGTACCGGGAGGAGGTGGAGGCCGGGGTTGCGGCCGGCTGTGTGGCCCTGAAAAGCATTATCGCCTACCGGACCGGGCTTGCCTTGGAGCCAACCACTGTGGATGAGGCCGGGGCGGCCTTCGACGAAGTGCGCAGCGAGGCCGAACGGAAGGGTGCCATCCGGCTCCAGCACAAACAACTGCTCGATTACTGCATCTGGCAGGGTGTTGAGATGAGCGGCAGGCTGAAGGTTCCAATTCAATTCCACACCGGGTTCGGGGACTCCGACCTTGACCTAAGGCTGAGTAACCCTCTCCACCTGCGCTCGCTCCTGGAAGATGAGGTCTGCGATGGGGCCTCAGTCGTGCTGCTCCACGCCGGCTACCCCTTTGTTCGAGAAGCGGGCTACCTGGTGAGCCTCTACGCGAATGTCTACGTGGGGCTCTCGCTGGCCATCCCGTTCGTCCACTACAGCATGGTCTCCATCCTGGGCGACCTTCTGGGGATTGCTCCCTGGAGCAAGGTCCTGTACGGCTCCGACGGCTTTACCATTCCCGAGCTCTACTGGTGGGGCGCAACCCACGCCAAGCAGGCCCTGGCGGCCACCCTGGGCGAGATAGTGGCCTTCGGCTCCCTCACGGAAGAGGAGGCGCTGGAGGCGGCTGAGGCGATCCTCCACGGTAATGCCCAAAAGCTCTACCGGCTCGATGTGGCGGGGGTGTGACTCGTGCACGCAAGCCCCGTGGCCGTAGCAGCACGGGTATGCTATATTGGGGGGCATGCAAGGGGCTGACTCGTTGAAGAGAACGGAAACTTCCTGGGGCGCTCAAAAGCTCAGTTGCCAGGCCTGTTCCAGGGAGGTGGCCGCCGTTCCTTTGGTGGTTGGTGAGCCCACTCCCGCGCTAGAGGACCAGGCGCTGCGAGGTGAGGTCGTGCTCTGGGGTTCAGTCCCGACGCCTTGGCGCTGGGCCTGCCCGGACTGTCGAAGCCCGATTTCTTCGCTGGAGGACCGGTGGAATCTGGATAGACCGCCCGTCGGGCTCGTATGGGAACAGGAGCCCTGTCCGGTGTGCAGTACCTCAATGGTCTGGTCTCATGCCAGTTGGCGCTGTCCGCGATGTCGGTACAAGGACGGTTGCTGCTGAGAGGCATAAAGCATTCGCGACCCTGCTGAGACCCGTTTACCTTCAAATCCAGCCAATTAGAGCATTTTCTGGACTGTTTGGTCCTCTTAGGCACTGGCGAGGACACAGGTCCCATAGGTGCGTACTCTTTGGGCGGCCTGGCACAATTTGCCCCCGCTCCTCAGTAGGGCTTGCTTTAGCTGTATTATTGTGATATAGTTTTTTTAGTTCCTCACATATTAGCCCGACGAGAACTTTTAGGCCTCTTTGCCGTCCCATGAGATGGTTGGCTGTATTGTCGTCGGCTTCGGTCGAGGGGCCGCAGTACGTGAGGAGCAAACGAGTCACAGTTTTGTAAGCTTTACCCTTCGCGCCGAATAATGTTCATTTCGCATCCACCGTACTTGGGTGTGGGCGGCGTGGCGACCTTGAGGGACGCCTTGCTCGAGGCGTTGGAGGGTAGTGAATGCACAATGCGACAAGGATGGTCTCGCGTGGTCGAGACGGTTTAACCCAATTCATCCTATCTTGGGGAGGAGAGCTATAGGATCAATTGATTTTATGGAGGGAGGAGAACATATGAGTGCGTCCACTTGGAATGGTATTAGAACAGCCATAATCGGTGTGGGAAACTGCGCAAGCTCGCTGGTCCAGGGGCGATTCTATTACGCGGATCCGGAGGCCGAGATTCCAGGCCTGCTCACCAAGGACTTCGCCGGCTATCGGGCATGCGATATTCAGTTTGTCGCCGCGTTTGACCTGGATGAGCGTAAGGTGGGCCTGGACCTTTCCGAGGCGGTTTTTGCCGAGCCGAACTGCACCGTCGTCTTCCAGCCAGAAATTCCGTATCTCGATTGTCCGGTCGAGATGGGATACGTGATCGACAGTATCCCGGAGCACAACGACATGATCCCGGAGGAGCGGCGGTTCATGCCGAGGAGAAATATTTACGCCAGCGAGGCGGAGGCCCAGGAGGCCATCGTACGCTCCTTGCGGGATAAGCAAGTGGACGTGGTGATCAACTATCTGCCTGTGGGAAGTGAGCGGAACACCTATTTCTACGCCGACTGCTCTATTGAGGCCGGGTGCGCCTTCGTCAACGCCGTACCGGTCTTCATCTCCAAGCTTTACGGCGAACGGTTCAGAGAGGCGGGGCTCCCTGTGCTGGGCGACGACATCAAGTCCCAAGTGGGCGCCACCATCGTCCACCGGGTCTTGACGAAGCTCTTCCACGACCGTGGCCATCCGGTCAAGAGGGCCTACCAGTTGAACGTGGGGGGTAACACCGATTTCTTCAACATGCTGGACCGCTCCCGCCTGCAGAGCAAAAAGGTCAGCAAAACCCAGTCGGTAGTGAGCCAGATGGACGGCCAACCTCTCGACCCCGACGACCTCCACATCGGACCCAGCGATTACGTGCCCTGGCTCAACGACAACAAGCTCTGTTTCTTGCGGATCGAGGCCGAGCAGTTCGGCGGGGTCCCCATGGACATCGAGGTCCGCCTATCTGTGGAGGACTCCCCCAACTCGGCGGGCGTCATGATGGATGCAGTGCGGGCGGCCAAGGTGGCGCTGGACCGGGGGCTTTCCGGGCCCATCGTCGAGGCGAGCGCCTATCTCTTCAAGTCGCCGGTAGAGCAGTATGACGACTCGGAGGCGCGGGAGATGCTGAAGCGGTTCGCCGCACCCACCCTGGACGGCGCCGAGGCCCTCACCGAGGGCCCCTTCCTGCAAGAGAGCTAGGGAAACGCCGTGACCGCTAAGGCGGCAACTCCTCCTGCGGTGATCCTGGCTGCCGGGGAGGGCAGCCGCCTGCGGGAGGGCGGGCGAGACCTACCCAAGCCGCTGATCCCCCTGTTGGGGCTCACACTTCTGGAGCGCTCCATTCTCTCTTGTCTGGAGGTGGGTGTGCGGGAGTTCCTCGTCGTCGTGGGGCACCGGAAGGAAGAGATTCTGCCTCATGTGGAACGGCTCCAGGAGCGGAACGACTTGACCATTAGGGTGGTGGATAACCCCGATTGGGAGGCCGGCAACGGCACCTCCGTGGCCGCCTGCTCCCCGTACGTCTCGGGTCCCTTCCTCGTTCTAATGTGCGACCATCTTTTCGAGCCAGCCCTTCTTAAAAATCTCTTGGCCGCTGATAATGGGAGCGGGGAATGCCTTCTGGCCGTGGACCGCCGCTTGAGCGATCTATTTGATCCGGACGACGCCACTTTGGTGCGCCTCGAGGGAGAAGCCATCACCGCCATCGGAAAGGGGCTTGAGGAGCCCGACGCCGCCGATACGGGCATTTTCCTGTGTCAGCCGATGCTCTTTGAGGCCCTTGGAGATGCACGGCGGCTAGGCGACGGCTCCCTCTCAGGAGGAATTCGCCGCCTGATCGCGAATGGCGGAATCCGGGCGGTGGAGATCGGCGGGCGCTTCTGGCTAGACGTCGACACCCCGGAGGCGCTCATCGCGGGAGAGGAGCGTCTCCTTGCGAGACTCAAGCTTGCCAAGCGCATAGACGGCCCGGTCAGCCAGCAAATCAACCGGTTTTTCTCCATCAAGGTGACCCGCCTGCTGGCACCCTATCCCATCTCCCCCAACCAGATATCCCTGGTCGGTTTCGCCCTGGGTATCCTCGGGGCCGCCTGTTTCTTTGCCATGGGCCTCGTGGCCGCCGGGCGCCCTGTGCTCGTTTGGTTGCTCTCGGCCCTGGCTGGCATTCTCGTCCAGACCTCCTCGATCCTCGACGGCGTGGACGGGGAGATCGCCCGGCTCAAGCACCAGGTCAGCCCATATGGGGCTTACTTCGAACACATGCTCGACCGGTACGTTGATGGTCTGACGGTCATGGGCATGGTCTACTCCTCCTACCTGCTTTCAGGCAGCTTCTCCATCATCTTCGTAGGCTTTGTGGCCCTCATGGGCCTCCCGCTCTCGTCCATCCACCGGGCCAAGTTCCTGGCCGAGGCAAAGCGCAATTACGTGGATGAGGATGACGGGCTCTTGCGATACCTCCCCTACTCCAGGGACGTCCGCCTCTTCGTCATCTTTCTCGGGGGAATCTTTAACCAGCTGCGGCTGGCCATCTACTTCTTAGCCGTGGTCCCGAATCTGGTGACCATCCTTCGGCTCTATACGGTCAAAAAGGCCCTGGAATAAGGCTTTCTTCTTTGGTGTTCTTCTAAGGAGGAGCCCCTATGGATGCTGCTGGCCCGACGTGGAAGAGCCGCCTCGGCCTTTCGGCTCACGTCAAGGACAAGACCATCGAGGATGTTGCGGCCGTCGCCGGCCGATGCGGGGCCCAATATCTGGAGATCGTGGCAGAGCGGTTCTGGGATCTCCCCGATGGGGGTGGGGAGGCCCGTTGGCGCCAGATCAAGGAGCTGTTGAGGAGCCACGGCTTGCTCCCCACCGTTCACGCCTCCTACGTCGAGTTGAATTTATCAAGCCTGAACCCCTACCTTCGGGAGGCGGCGCTCCGCCAAACGCTTCGGTGTCTGGAGCTGGCGGCCTATCTCGAGGCCGAGTTCCTCGTCGTCCATGCGGGCAACCTGAACAGGGACTATCCCCCTTCGCTCCTACCCGAGGCCCGTTCAAGCCTGCACGAAAGCCTGGCCACCCTTAGCGCCGAAGCGAAGGCCGCTGGGGTGACGGTCGCCTTGGAAAACGGCTGGAAGGGGGAGAACTACCCGCTCATCACCAACGGGGACGAGCACGCCGCCCTCATAAAGGAGGTCGCAAGCCCCGCCCTGAAAGCCCTCTTGGACGTCGGACATGCCAATACATTCGGCGTGGATCTCGCCTCGTACTTGAAACGCCTCCAGCCGTACTTGGCCGGCATTCACCTGCACGACAATTCCGGTATCCGCGATGAGCACCTTCCTCTAGGGACGGGGACGATCGAAGGCGCAGTTATTCAGCGATGTTTTGAAGCCGGTGTCCCTGTCATCTTGGAAATGAATTCACTTTCAGATATCGATGCCAGCATGGCCTACCTCGAGGCTCACCTCGAGACTGTTGATGCCCCATGACCGGTGGTATCGAAGTCAGGCTTTGATTCTCGAAGCCTATAGTGTGGGTGGGTCGCGTAATGAATAATGTTGGAGCATAGGAGAAATGAGGGCGGAAAGGCCCAAGACGCGGTCCCCTTTCCAAGGAGGAGAAGAGCTATGACTGTTCTACGCCGTATCGGCCGTCCGTGGAAGGCCTCGAGCCTGTTGATCCTGGTCCTGCCGGTTTTGTTTGTCGTTGGGCTGGTTATTGGGTACTACGCGAAGGCCGCAGTGGGCAGCGAGCAGGCCGCCAAGACGCTCTATGATCGGCTGGGCGGAGTGCCGAAGATTGCCGCGATGATGGACGATTTGATCGACCGGCTCTATTTCAACCCCATCATCAATGAAAACCCAGCCGTCCAGGCGGCCCATCTTCGGACCCACCCGGCCGTGCCCAAGTTCATGTTTACGGAGTACTTCTGCCAAGCCACCGGTGGCCCCTGCACCTACATTGGGCGCTCGATGGTGGAGGCCCACGATGGGCTCAAAATCTCCGAGGCCGAATGGAAGGTCATGATGGCCGAGTTCCAAAAGACCCTTGATAAGTTCAAGGTGCCTGAGGCTGAACGGCGCGAGCTTGCAGCGATTGTCGATTATACGAAGGAGGATATTGTCGCATCACTTAAGTGATGCGCAGCAGGAGTGCCACACGGCGCGGTTCGCTCGGCGGGAGAGCGGACCCCTGGGGCGAGGCAGGCTTAGATGTTGGGAAGCTTAGCGTACCAGAACCAGAACATGCCCACCACAGCTACAATCGAGAGCCAGGGCGTCATCATGGATTCAGGCGGCGGTAGCATTAAGCCCATCCAAAAGACATACTCAAGAGCACCCACGTTCATACCCTCCGGCTTGCCAGAGGCACGCCGTATAGCCATCCAAGGGCTCGTCTGAGTCCTTGAAGTGCCTTTGGTTAGTATTTTGTGCCTCCCAAGAGGGACGTGTGAGTGGTTGTCACCCCTTCTCGATCCCTTATTCGTCCGCCGTCCTGGCGGTCCCGGCGAAGGCACGCAGCTTATCTTATTTATCGGTAAAATTCTGTCTGAGTTTATCAACCAATATGGGGTATAGCCTACCGGCTTGCGTGGGGGGTCATTTTTGAGTGGGGGATTAGGCCGTCTCGTCCTCGAAGTGGCAGAGCACGGCGTCCGCCACGTGTTAAGTCTTAAGGAGTCGTTGGTGTAAGAGAATAGCAATTTGTGAGGATGCAAATCAAGGCAAAGGGGGAGCCGACCCAGGCAGCGGCTCCGATTCTTATCCCTTCCCCTACCCCAACCACGGAGCGAAAGGCGTTGCTTGAGGGGCTCTAACGTGCTATATTTACTTTAGTTCTTTCAATGACCTGGGGGTCGCCATGATGAAGAAGCCAGCCAAGGGCGCCACAAAGGGGAAGGGCATCAAGGCGGTCAATCGCCTCATGCTGGAGCACGCCTGCCTCATCGCCGACAAAATTGGGGCCGACACCATCCTGGTCGTAAGCGACCTGCTCGAAGACTGGGAGTTCTTCGAGGGCTTCAAAGGCCGATTCAAGGTGGTCTTCGCCACCCGCGACGAGGAAACCTACGAAGAGGCCAGCAAGGTGTTGGACAACGTCCTCATGGTGCCCAAGGTCGCCCTGACGCGCATGGGTCAGGTTAAGATGGGCGTCATCATGAGCCTCGCAGCAAACCTCGTCGGAAGTGATGAGAAAATCGTTTGCCTCTCGGGCCTGCCAAAGCTCAAGACGCTGGACAGCCTCGTGGTATTGGACATCAGCAGGGAGTTCGAGCTTCTGACGAGTGAGGATGTCTCCGCCGTCTCGTCGGGCGTTAACCCGGAAGTCTTTGAGGGGGTTCTCAATCTCGCCGTGGAGCTCGCCAGCGAGGGCCGTGAGGGCAAGCCCATAGGGACTACCTTTGTCCTTGGCGATCAAGAAAGAGTCCTCCCGATCTCGCGTCAGTTGATCATCAACCCTTTTAAGGGCTATCCCGAATCTGAGCGCAACATCCTTGACCGCAGGCTCCGGGAGACGATCAAGGAGTTCTCCATGATGGACGGCGCCTTCATTATCCGCGGCGACGGGGTCATTGTATCGGCCGGCCGCCATCTGGCCGCGGCTCTGGATACCGAAAAGATGCCCATGGGATTGGGCAGCCGCCACGCAGCTGCGGCTGGAATCACCGAGGCCACCGACGCCCTGGCAATCGTCATCTCTGAGTCCACGGGTGACGTCCGCATCTTCAAGAATGGTTCTATCTTCATGGAAATTGAGCGAGCCAAGGTGCGTCCGTAATCACCCCTCAACACCGTCACCCCGCTTGCCTTAAGCCTTGCGACCCCCCGGGTAATGGTTAGGGGTGCAGAGAACACGGGTTCGCCAATGAGATGGACCTGCCTCTGTGGTCATACCAACCCTGTCGAGGCAAAGGTCTGCCTCGCATGCACTGCGCAACGGCCTGGCGCCCCCCACGGCGAGCTCCCGCGTGACGAGGCCCGCTACCGCTCCCTCGCTTCCGCCCGGGCCTGGGCGGTCATGGCCGACTCCGCCTCGCTCTACGCCCGTAGGGTTCTAGGCTTCGTTGCAGCCGGCCTCTTGATGGCCCTCCCGCTCTTCCTCTTTCAGGCCTGGCAGTGGCGCGCCGATCATATGGGCCTTTTTAAGGGTATCGGGCCTCCATTAATGGGAGCTGCCCTCCTTGCGCTCTGGAACGTCTTTTGGGTGGTCGTGATGATTCGCCTGGCCGCCGACGAGATAGGGGGGTTCGCCGAGGGGCTGGGCGAAGCAGTGAGCAGGCTCTCGGCCTCGACGTTCGCCTGGGCGCTCCTCGCGCAGGCTCTGATATCCGTGGCCACGGGCTTCGCATCCCTGATGTTTATAATTCCCGGGATCTACGTTGCGGTAAAACTCTCCCTGACCCTGCCCGTGATCGTCTGCGAGGGCCTCAGGCCCGTTGCGGCGATGAAGCGTAGCAGCCGGCTGGTGAGGGGCCGCTTCTGGTCGGTCTTAGGGGCCTTCTTCATCATGTTTCTAGCGACCGTTGTAGGCAGCATCGCCCTTGGAGGCTCCTTATGGTCGGTTTGGGGGACGTGGACGACAGCCCGGACCATCCTTCACCTCTGGACAGGCGGCAGCGCCATGCTAGTCCAGGCCCTCTTCGGGCCCTTCTGGGCCATCATTCCGACGCTCTTTTACGTGGGGCTGAGCTCCAGGCACGATGCTCTCGCGCCACTGCCCCCGAAGAGCGGAGCTTATGGTACAATGCCGCCGGTTACTGGTGAGAGTGGGTAGAGATGATTTGGCTATGCGACTGTGGGCGTGCAAATATCGATCACAACGTCCGGTGCGTAGATTGCGGTAAGCCCCGGCCCGAGACCGAGAGACCGGAGGAGGAAGCTGGAACAGATGGCGGGGAGGCCTGGGGCGTCTTGGAGAGCCCCGAGGCTCCCGTATCGCCGCCGCCGACCGACTGGAAGGACCGGCGGCCGCCGGCTGCGGGGTTCGTAGGTCGCACCTTGCGACGCGTCCTAATCCACTACAGGCGTATCCTGGGGCCCTTTGTGCCAGGCTTGCTCCTGCTCGTCATTCCCATTCAGCTTGGCTATATCGAGATATCGAACGCGGTGATGGAGGGCCGGGCCTCCAGCGGCTCAATACTAGCCGTCACAACGCTACTGACTGGGTTCGTGACATTGGCCTCCTACTACCTCGTCGTCTTGACGGCCTTTTCCGTGCGGGACGAGGATCTGGCTTTAGGGCCCTTCTACTCCCAACCACCTTGGGGCACCATCGGCGTTCTCTGGCTTGCGACAGTGGCATACGGGCTCGCTATATTTACCGGCTTCCTGCTCCTCATCGTCCCGGGGCTTGCAGCCCTGTCGCTGCTCAGCATGGTGCAGCCGCTGGTCGTACTCGACAAGGCCACCGCTTGGGAGGCCCTCCAGGCGAGCCCCCGTTTGGTCATCGGCCGCAGTGGCTTCCAGCAGGCCCTGCAGGTCTTGGCCATAATCGTGTTGACGGAGCTCTGCATCACGGTGGTGAGCTTCCTGGTGTTGATGTCTTTGTCGGCTGTGGCAGAAATCGTCAACTGGCCGAGCCTCCTCTTTGCGGGCGATCTTGTGATCGGCGGCCTGCTATTTCCCGCCCACGCCGTGCTCATTACAATCCTCTACGACGAGCTGGTTGGCATCCCTCGACCTGAGGCGTCGGCGTAGGCCTCGCCGTGGGATGCTCCTTTAGAGTTACGAAAACCGACGCCGCCTCGAAGGCCCGTCTCGGCGTTCTCACAACCCCCCACGGGCGTGTGGCCACCCCCGCTTTCATGCCGGTCGGCACCCAAGCCACTGTTAAGGCCATGACCCCGGACGAGTGCCGCTCACTCGGGGCCGAGATCCTCTTGGCCAACGCCTACCACCTCTACCTGCGGCCCGGAGTGGAGGTGGTGGAGGCCCACGGGGGGCTTCACCGATTCATGGGCTGGGACGGCCCGCTTTTGACCGACAGCGGGGGGTTCCAGGTGATGAGCTTGGCGAAACTAAGGAAGATCACCTCGGACGGCGTCATGTTTCAAAGCCACCTCGACGGCTCCGAGCACCTCTTGAGCCCCGAGAAGGCTGTCGCCATCCAGGAGGCCCTGGGGGCCGACATCATCATGGCCCTCGATGAGTGCGCCCCCTACCCGACGACCTATGACTACGCCCGCGAGTCCATGGTCCTGACCAACAGCTGGGCCGAGCGATGCAGGGCGGCCAAACGTCGGGACGACCAGGCCTTGTTCGGGATCGTCCAGGGGGGGATGTTCGCCGACCTTCGGGCCGAAAGCGCCCGGGCCATTACGGCTCTCGAGTTCGACGGCTACGCCATCGGAGGCCTGAGCGTGGGCGAGAGCAAGGAGCATTTGAGAACCGTTGTGGAGGCGACGGTGCCGTTGCTGCCCGAAGCTAGCCCCCGCTACCTCATGGGAGTCGGCACTCCCTTGGACCTGGTCGAGCAGGTAATGAGGGGCATCGACCTATTTGACTGTGTCCTACCGACACGCAACGCCCGGACCGGGACGCTTTACACAAGCCAGGGCCGCATCATCATTAAACACGCCCGTTACCTAGACGACCTGCGGCCCCTCGATCCCGACTGTCCGTGCTACACTTGCGCGACCTTCACCCGCTCATATCTCCGTCATCTGTTCCAGGCGGGCGAAATTCTCGCCTCCCGGCTCAATACCCTCCACAACCTTACCTTCTACATGCGGCTCATGGCCGAGATACGCGGGGCCATCCCGAAGGGGGGCCTGGAGACCATCAGAGAGCGGGTAGAAGCGAATTTCATGCCGGCCGGAGCCGAGGCGGGAGGCCACAACGAGGAGGGCGAGGCGGTCGGTCCTGTTGACATCGCCTAGAAAATCTGATAAAAACTCCCTTCATTGCGAATCAAGGGCTTTGCCTTCCCTGATCCCTGGAGACCCCCGCCATGGACTTACTTCTGCCCTGGTTGCGTGCGGCCCACGCCTTGGGCGGTAGGCCGGGCGGAACCGGTGACGCCGGCGCTGGAGGCTTCGCGGCCCCCTTCATTACGTTCGGCCTTCTCATAGCCATATTCTACTTCCTCCTCATCAGGCCTCAGCAGAAGCAGCGTAAGGAGCATTCCAAGATGCTCGAGGAACTAAAGAAGGGCGATGAAGTGCTCACACAGGGCGGCCTATATGGGTCCATCTACAAGATTAAGGACGAGACGGTGTCGCTGGAAGTTGCCGAAGGCGTGCGCTTGCGCGTATCCAAGAGCGCCATCACAGGACTGCGGTCCAAGCCATCCAAAAAAGAAAAGGCCGCTGACTAAGCCTACGACTGGAGCCGACATCCATGGGCGCAGGACGCTGGAAACCGCTGCTCATCGTCCTTGTCGTAGGGGTCTCCATCTGGTCCGCCACACCCCTGAAGAAGAAAATCAACCTTGGTCTCGATCTCCAAGGCGGCATTCACTTGGTGCTGGAGGTCCAGACGGACAAAGCCGTGGAGAACACCGTCGAGCAAATGGCCGAGGATATGGGCAGGCTCCTTCGGGAGAATCAGGTGCGTGTCAGCCGTTCGGCCCGCGGCCCGGACAACTCCATCGAGGTCGTCATAATCCGCCCACGCGACATGGAGCGTGCCGCCGCGCTGCTCAAGGACTTCCCCGTCATCCCCGAGGAGGCGGGGCCGCCAACGCTGCGCTTTCGCCTAAGGTCCGCATACGCCGAGCAGGTCAAAGACAACGCCGTCAGCCAGGCGCTTGAGACCATCCGCAACCGGGTGGACCAATTCGGCGTTGCCGAGCCCGTCATCCAGCGCCAGGGCGGCCGACAAATCCTCATCCAACTCTCCGGGATCAAGGACCCACAGCGGGCGTTGCGCCTAATCGGGCGGACCGCCCAGCTGGAGTTTCGCCTCGTCGACGCCAGCGTTAGCCAGGCCGATACGCGAGCAGGGCGGGTTCCGGCCGATTCCGAGATCCTTTCCTACCGGCGACGCGACAGCCAGTCGGGTCGGGACGTCGTGACGCCCATTGTCGTAAAGCGCCGTACCCTGATGACGGGCGAGCACCTCACCAACGCCTCCGTCTCGCTGGGGGGGCAGTTCAACCAACCCATCGTCAATATCCGCTTTGACCGGGTGGGAGGGCGTCGCTTCGCCCGCATCACAGGCGATCACGTGGGTGAGCGGCTCGCCATAGTGCTTGACAATGTGGTGAGGACCGCCCCCGTGATCAGGGCGAAGATCGAGGGCGGGAGCGCTATCATCGAGGGCATAGATAACCTGGAAGAGGCGAAGGACGTGGCGATCGTCTTGAGAGCTGGCGCCCTTCCCGCTCCCGTGGAGATTCTGGAGAACCGCACCGTGGGGCCGTCGCTCGGGGCCGACTCCGTCCGCCAGGGGCTGCGGTCCATCATCATCGGCAGCATTCTCGTCATCGTCTTTATGGTTTTCTACTACCGCTTCAGCGGCTCGGTGGCCGACATCGCCCTGATGCTGAACCTCATCATCCTCGTCGGGGCGATGGGCTACCTTCGAGCGACCCTGACCCTGCCGGGCATCGCCGGGATCATCTTGACCATCGGTATGGCGGTCGATGCCAACGTCTTGATATTTGAACGGATACGTGAAGAGCTCCGCACCGGAAAAAGCGTCAAGGCCAGTGTGGAGGCCGGGTTCAGCAAGGCCTTCTGGACAATTTTCGACGCCAACGTGACGACGTTCATTGCCGCTTTGGTCCTCTTTCAGTTCGGAACCGGGACGGTCAAAGGCTTCGCCGTAACACTCTCTATTGGAATTGCGGCCAGCATGTTCACTGCCCTCTTCGTCTCACGAGTGGTCTTCGACATATACATCAAGACCCAGCGGGTTACGAAGCTCTCCATCTGAGGCCGGCCATGGAGTTCATTAAACCTGGAACCACATTTGATTTTATCGGCCGCCGATGGATAGCAATATCCGCCTCAGCCGTCCTGATCGTCATCGGCCTCCTGACGGCCGGCATTCGCGGGCTCAACTACGGAATAGACTTCGCCGGTGGGACGCTGGTGGAGCTGAGGATGCCAAGGGACGTCGACATCGAGGACGTGAGGCGTGAGCTTCGAGGCATCGGCATGGGCGACAGCACCATCCAACACTACGGCTCGAAGGACGAGATTCTCATCCGGATGATGCGGAGCCCTAAGAGAATCGAGGGCCTTCAGGGCGAGATCATCAAGGCCCTTGAGGTGGTCTACGGACAGGGCAAGATAGAGCTTCGGCGCACCGAGGTGGTGGGCCCTCAGGTAGGCGCGGCCCTTCGCAAGCAGGCTGCCCTTGCGATGGCCTATGCGCTCATTGGGATACTCATCTACATTACCATCCGCTTCGAGTTTCGCTTCGCCGTGGCCGCCATCTTAGCGCTCGTCCACGACGTACTCATCACCCTCGGGGCTTTTGCCGTGACCAACAAGGAGCTCTCCTTGCCGGTCATCGCCGCTTTTCTCACCATCGTCGGCTACTCGCTCAACGACACCATCGTCGTCTTCGACCGCATCCGGGAAAATCTGAAGCTATTTCGACGGGAGAGCTACGAGGCGGTTTTCAACCGAAGCATCAACGAAACCCTCTCCAGGACCATCCTTACCAGCTTCACCACCATGCTCGTCGTCCTGGCCCTCTTTTTTCTTGGAGGAGAGGTTATCCACGACTTCGCCTTTGCCCTCTTGGTGGGCATCGTCGTCGGAACCTATTCCTCCATCTTCGTGGCGAGCCCCATCCTCGTCTTCTGGCAGCGTCTAATGCCGTCGAAGAAACGGCTTGTCGTGGGCCGCGAAACCCAGTAGGCGGACAATGGAACTTCGCTATTGACAGGCTAGATAAAGGCTGTATATTAATGCGGTTACTATAAGCCGGCCGGCACGGGTGTGGCGTGCTGGCCGGTCGTTCCATTCCCCCACCGAGACGAGGAGCCTTCCGCTCCGAAGCCGCACCAAGGATGGGAGGAGCAACCACCATGCGAAGGGTGGATGTTCACCACACCGGCAGTAGAGGGCTACCGGCCATAGGAGCCGAGAGGGCGTGTGTTCCGCGCCCTCCCTTCTTAAAATCCTGATGGACTTCTTCCGATACGGAGGGGCCCGCCGCTGTCGGCCCCATTACTCTCTCCCGTAGCGTCCGGAACACGGACTTAACGGAAGGGCCGTTTGGCTCCGCCCGCCGGGCAGGCGGGGGATTTGGACCACGAGAAAACTGGAAGGACAGCAGACCTCACCTTCCATTTGAGGGACGGACGAAGCTCGATTGAGCCGTCCGGGGGGAGGAAGGTGCAATGATGGGATTTGGAAAGCACCTGATAATTGACGGATACGGCGGGGAGCGGGATCGTCTGACGGATTTGGAGGGTCTCTACCGCTTCCTGGATGAATACCCTGCGAAGATGGGCATGACGAAAATCATGCCCCCGTACGTCTTTGAATACAAAGGCTCCAAGCCCGAGGATTGGGGGCTCTCCGGCGTGGTCCTGATCGCCGAGAGCCACATCACCGTACATACCTTTCCGGAGAAGGGGTTCTTGAGCGTGGACTTCTTTTCCTGTAAGTGGTTTGACACGGAGGCCGCCTCCAAGGAGGTGGAAGTGACCTTCGGGCTTGATAAGCTGGAGGTCCAGAGCTTCGATCGAGGCAGGGAGTTTCCCACGGAGATCGACAAGGCCGGCGACCTGGTTCGCCAGGACCGGCTCGTGCGCTTCGGTTAACTGCCTCGACCCGGTGGCGCGGCCTGCCACATGCATCTTTCCCGGCGCTCCACTTAGCTGGGAACTATGCGGTGAATCTCTCTCGTAACGGAGGAGAAGGAGGCGTGAAGAACCCCTTCGAGGCCCATGCCCCCATTCTACCCAATCGGTTCTTAGCCCTCGACGAGGAGCAGGCCGGATGGGAGCGGGCTCGTGTGGCTATCCTCCCGGTTCCCTACGACGCCACGACCTCCTACCAGCCGGGCTGTCGGTTCGGTCCGCGGGCAATAATCGATGCATCCCGATACCTTGAGGAGTACGACGAGGAGCTGGGGGTCGAGCCCTGCACCGTGGGGATTTACACATCTCCTGAGGTGGAGCCGGTGGCCGGCGACCCAAAGGCCATGCTGGACAGGGTGGAGGCCCTCGTCTCATATTTGATTGATCAGGGTAAGACCGTGGCCACGGTAGGCGGGGAGCATACCCTGACGAGGGCGGCCGTAGGAGCTCACGTGACGGCCTACGGGAGCCTAAGCGTCCTCCAGCTTGACGCCCACTTAGATCTGCGTGACACTTACCATGACAGCGCCTTTAGCCACGCCTGTGTGATGCGGCGGGTATGGGACGTGGCTCCAGTGACTGCTGTGGGGGTTAGGAGCTGCTCCGCCGAAGAGCGTAGCTGGCTGACCGAGAGAGGCGGGGAGTGCTTCTGGGCGAGCGAGGCAACCGGCGATGCAACATGGGCCGAGGCCGTCTGTTCGTCGCTCGGCGAGAGGGTTTACGTCACCATCGACCTCGACGTCTTCGACCCGGCCGTAATGCCCGCCGTGGGCACCCCGGAGCCGGGGGGCCTCGACTGGTCAACGGTGACGCTCCTAATGAAGACGCTGGCGGCCCGGCGCGAGATTGTAGGGTTTGACCTCATGGAGCTGGCCCCCATTCCTGGCCTGAGGGCTCCCGATGTCCTGGCGGCCAAGCTGCTGTACAAAATGGTCGGATACCTCTTCTGCCTCGATCTTACCGGGAACGGATAACGACGGATGCGAGCATGACCACACCGAAGCCAACAAAGAAATCTGAGTCTCAGAAGCAGCTATTGCTGGAAAAGCGCGAGCAACTCGTCCGAAAGTTGGCCGAGAGCAAGCGGGAGGAAAGCGCCATAGAGCTCGATCGGGGAGACGACCTTGACAGGGCCGCCGCCTCCCGTGACCGGGATATCAACTACATGCTCTCCAGCCGGGAGCGAGAAGAGCTGCGTGCCATCGAGGAGGCCCTCGAGAAGATTGAAGCTGGGCTATACGGGGTCTGCGAGCGTTGCGAGAAGACTATCGGCGCCAAGCGGTTGCAAGCACTTCCCCTCGCGCCATACTGCCGCGATTGCCAGTCGGAGATGGAGCTTGCCCAGAAACGGCATCGGGAGCTGGGCCTCTGAGGACATTGGCTCCACTTGCCCTATTGGTCGCTATAGAGATTGTCTTAGACCTTACCGAAGTGAGGCGCACCCCCCCCCGATAATAGGTCCCGCGCCGGGTCAAGTTATCACAAGCCAAGTTCCCATAAGAAATTATAATAGCTAGCCATATTAGCTTTACCTCCCTTGACTTGCACATAAAAGATGTTACCATCTAATGGGGTCTAGTCGCTTTCCATTTGCTCCTTACAGCCGCGGGAGAAGACCATGGGGAAGTCCTTCAAAGACCGAGAGCGCAAGTGGGTCGTTCGGGATACTGTAAAGAAGGTGTCCGACTACATCCCAAGATCGGAGTCTGGGCTGGACGAAAAGTTGACCCAATACGAGAGCCTCATTGAGGACCTCCTTGGCCAGTTGGGGTATATCGAGGGCGAATCGACCGATCTTTCTGAGCGCTTAGAGCAGTTGCGTTCCGACTTTGACGACATGAAGCAGACCAACCAGAGCATCACCGGGCAGCTCTCTGACGCAAGGAAGCAAAACGAGAAGCTGGTCATGGCCTTTCAAGAGGCCAAGCACCAAATCGATCTGCTGAAAGAGGAGGTTGATAAGCTCTCCGCGCCACCCAATTCCTACGGAAAGTTCATCGCCCTCAACGCTGACGGGACGGTGGACGTTGACCTAGACGGCCGCCGAATCCGGGTCAATGTCCATCCAGGGATGGATCCGGAGTCCCTCGAGCCCGGCCAGTCCCTCATACTCAACGAGGCGCTCAACGCCGTGGCCGCCCGCGAGTTTGAAACGAAGGGTGAGGTGATGATTGTCAAGGACTTCCTTGACGACCATCGCGTCGTGCTGCTCGGAAGGGTCGACGAAGAACGGGTCTTCCAACTATCTGAGCCCCTGCGCGTGGATATGCCACAGGTGGGTGACCCCTTGATGGTTGACTCTCGCAGTGGCTTCGCTCTGGAGAAGATCCCCAAAACTCAGGTGGAGGAGGTTGTCCTCGAAGAGGTGCCCGACGTCACATACGACCACGTCGGTGGGCTTTCCGAGCAGATCGAGGCGTTGCGAGACGCCATTGAGTTGCCCTACCTCTACCCGGAAGAGTTCGCTGCCTTCCGGCTTGACCCTCCTAAGGGTATCCTCCTTTATGGTCCGCCGGGGTGCGGAAAAACAATGATCGCGAAGGCCATCGCCAACAGCCTCGCAACCGAGATGAGCCTTAGGACGGGCGAGGAGACCAAGGGTTACTTCCTCAACATCAAGGGCCCGGAGCTGCTCAACAAGTATGTGGGTGAGACGGAGTTTAAGATTCGGGAGGTCTTCAAAAAAGCCAAGGCCAAGGCCAATGAGAAGTGTCCGGTCATCGTTTTCTTTGATGAGATGGACGCCCTTTTCCGCATAAGGGGCAGCGGCATCTCATCGGACGTGGAGACGACCATCGTCGCCCAATTCCTCAGCGAAATCGATGGAGTCGAGTCCCTCCGGGGCGTGATCATCATTGGGGCGAGCAACCGCCAAGACCTCATCGATCCGGCCATCCTCCGGCCCGGCCGGCTGGACCTCAAAATCAAGGTGGACAGGCCCGACGAAGAGGCGGCCAAAGAGGTTTTCTCCAAATACCTCCTTTCCACACTTCCAATCCACAGCGAGGAGCTCGCCGTCGACGGCGATGGCCCGGAGGCCTGCGTCGCTCGCCTTATCGACGTGACCGTCAAGGCCATGTACGCCTCGAACGACGATAACCGGTTCCTCGAGGTGACCTACGCGAAAGGGGATAAAGAGGTCTTCTACTTCAAAGACTTCGCCTCTGGCGCCATGATAGAGAATATCGTCCGGCGGGCCAAGAAGCTGGCGCTTAAGCGCTCCATCGCCGGCGAGGAGAGGGGCCTTAGGGCATCTGACCTTCTCGAGTCCGTCCGAGAGGAGTTCAAAGAGAACGAGGACCTGCCCAATACCACCAACCCGGACGATTGGGCGCGAATCGCCGGCCGCAAGGGCGAGCGAATCGTCAACGTGCGCACGCTTCTTCGAGGCCATGTCCCTCCAAGAAGTGACATTGAAGACGTCATAGCCCGTCAATATATGTAGTCGGGGTTAATTCACTGGGTTATACATGGCGCTTCCCGGCCACATAATTGGCTCGGAGACGGAGTACGGCATTTCCCTGTTGGGGGAAGAGGACTTCGACGCCGTAACCAACTCCATCCTCCTGGTCAACAGCCACCAGACCACGGCCAACGTCATATGGGACTACGAGGAGGAAAACCCGTATGCCGACGCGCGCGGGTTTCAAGTCGAGGAGCAGCTCGAGGTTCCGAGCTACGCTGACAACGTCCAGATCAACAAGATGCTCATCAACGGGGCGCGCCTCTACGTGGACCACGCCCATCCGGAGTTCTCGACGCCCGAGTGCTCCTCGGTAATCGAACTCATCACTTATGAGAAGGCCGGAGAGCGGATAATTGATAACTGCCGCCGTAACGCCAACGCCACTCTCCCGCCCGGCCGTGCCCTCATCATCTACCGGAACAACTCCGACCAGAAGGGCAACTCCTACGGTTACCACGAAAACTACTTAATGGACCGCCGTGCCCCCTTTAAGCTCATCGTCGAGCACATCATTCCGTTTCTTGTCACCCGTCAGATTTTCTGCGGGGCCGGCAAGGCGATGGCAGAAAACAATGCACCGACCTGTGATTTCCAGATCTCACAGCGTGCCGACTTCTTCGAGGTCGAGGTAGGACTCGATACCATGAATAAGCGTGCGATCGTCAACACCCGCGACGAGCCTCACGCCGACAGGGAGAAGTACCGGCGCCTCCATTTAATCGTGGGGGATTCGAACATGGCGGAGGTGGCGACCTTCCTCAAGTGGGGCACCACCCTGCTTGTGTTGAAAATGATCGAAGACAACGTCTTCCTCCCTAACCTGGCCATCCGGAAGCCCGTGGCCGCCATGAAACAAGTGAGCCGGGACCTCTCGCTTCGCCAGCCCTTGGAAATGGAAGATGGACAGCGGATGACCGCTCTGGAAATTCAGCGCGAATACCTCGACCAGGCCCGCCAGTACATCGCCCGGAAACCCCAGGGGGCCGAGCTGGAGGCTTGTTGCGATCGCTGGGAGGCGGCCCTCGATGCCTTGGCTCGCGATCCCGACGAGCTTATCGGCCAGCTCGACTGGGTGACCAAGCGCTTTCTGCTAAGATCGTACCAGGAGAAAAAGGGTGTGGCTTGGGGCGACCCCCGCATCGCCATGATGGACCTCCAGTACCACGATACGCGCGAGGATCGAGGGCTTTATCACCTTTTGGAGAGGCAGGGCCGCGTCGAGAGGCTTACGACAGATGAGGACATCGAGGATGCAATGCATAAGCCGCCCGAAGGCACCCGCGCATACTTCCGAGGGCAGTGTCTGATGCGGTACAGTGACGAGGTCTACGGCGTCAACTGGGCCTCGATCTCTTTTAACCTGGGCGGCACAGAGCCCATCAAACGAATTATCATGGCTGAGCCGTTGCGGGGCACGCGGGCCCACGTGGAGGAGCTGCTCAACGCCTCGGGATCGGCCCATGACCTCGTGAAAAACATCACTCAGTGAGGGCCGCACGGCGCGCCCCGATGGAAGAAGGAGAAGACTCTATGCAGGTTCCGCAATCCAGGCGTTCAGACTCGTGGGTGGGCGTTGGTGCCTGGGCGACGGGTGGGCAGGAGCAGCGTCAACGCAGTCGCGAACCCCAGGAAACCGAGCAGACCGAGAGCGCCAAGAGTGTATCATCCGACAAGGACCAGAAACTCAAAGAGGACCTCGATCAACTCATCGACCAGATAGACGAGGTGCTGGAAGAAAACGCCGAGGAGTTCGTCCGCAACTACGTCCAGCGGGGAGGTCAGTGAGGTGCAACTCCCCACTCAGTACCAGGGTAGCAGTTTCTGGGAGCTGTTGAGGACCGACACTCCTGACCTCGTCCCTAGCGTACTTCTTGAGCCCGGCGCCGAGCTGCCGCCCAGCCAGCCTCACGGGACAACCATCCTGGCCCTCAAGGTGGCCGACGGCGTCGTGATGGTAGGCGACCGGATGGCCACCGAAGGCTTCCACGTCTCGGACCGACGAATCGAGAAGGTCTTCAAGGCCGACGGGTCCACCCTTATCGCTATAGCCGGGGTAGCGGGACCGTGCCTCGAGGCGGTCCGCCTCTTTCAGACCGAGCTTGAGCACTACGAGAAAATCGAGGGCGAGCAGCTTGTATTGGAGGGCAAGGCTAATAAGCTGGCCCAGATGGTCCGGGCAAACTTGCCTTCAGCCCTTCGAGGGCTCATCGTCATCCCCATCTTAGCCGGATACGATGACCGTTCCGGGGTGGGCCGAATCTTCAAGTACGACATCACGGGGGGCCGCTACGAGGAGGATGACTACCACGCCACGGGAAGCGGAGGCCGCGAGGCAAAAGCGGCCTTGAAAAAGCTTTACAGGGATGAGCTGCCCACGGATGAAGGAATCCGCATCGGGCTCGAGGCCCTTATGGATGCCGCCGACGAGGACGTTGGAACGGGTGGGCCCGATATTTTTCGAGGTATCTTCCCCACGGTAAAGGTTATCTCCGCCGAGGGGGTCCACGAAGTTCCCGAAGATGAGGTCCGCTCCATAATCGAGACCCTGACAGCGGCCCGACAAAAGAGCTAAGAGATGACAATACCTTTCTACGTAACCCCCGAGCAGTTGGTCCAGGACAAGGTGGAGTACTGCCGAAAGGGGATAGCCAAGAGCAAAAGCCTCGTGGCGGTGGAGTTCTCCGAAGGGCTGTTGCTGGCCGGAGAGAACCCCTCTGCGAGCCTAAACAAGATCAGCGAGGTTTACGACCGCATCGCCTTCGCGGGAGCGGGCAAGTACAGCGAGTTTGAGAACCTCCGCAAGGCCGCCATCAGGTACGCCGACCTCAAAGGGTTCGCCTACAGCCGCGAGGACGTCACCGCCAAGAGCCTGGCCAACGCCTTCAGTCAGGTCATCGGGGAGATCTTCACCCAGCAGCTCAAGCCCCTCGAGGTTGAGATTCTTATCGTGGAGGTGGGTGGCGCAGGGCGTGCGGGCAATCGAATCTTCCATATCCTGTATGACGGCTCCATCTCCGACCACCAAGACTTCTCCGCCATTGGGGGCCAGACCAAGGAGCTGGAAAGCTACCTCTCTGAGCACTACAGAGCGGGCCTCAGCCTGGGCGAGGCTCTCCGGCTGTCGAGTGATACCATCGCCCACGTGGAGAAGCGCTCGATCCCTCACGAGCATCTGGAGGTGGCGATGCTCGAGGAGCGGGCTGAGGATCGCACCTTCAAAAGGCTTTCCAATGAGGCGGTAGCACGCCTCCTGGAGCAGGGGGCTTCATGAAAAAGCGCATCTACGGGTTGGAGAGCGAGTACGGAATCATCTTTACCACCGATGGGAAGAAGACCCTCCCGGTGGAGAAGGCCGTCCGGTACCTCTTCGAGAAGCTCGACACCATGGAGGGTTTCCTTAACGTCTTTTTCGATAACGGTGCAAAATTCTACCTCGATACTGGCTACCATCCGGAATACGCAACCCCTGAATGCGCGTCCCTGCATGATGTTATTCGCTACGACAAGGCCGGTGAGCGGATTATCGAAGACCTACTACACTTCGCCGAGCGGAGAGCCACCAAGGAAGGCCTCGCCGGCAACCTCTCCATCTTCAAGAACAACACCGACTTTGTGGGCAACTCCTACGGCTGCCATGAGAACTACCTCGTTGACCGTGCCGTTGATTTCAACTACCTGGCCGAGCGCCTCATCCCCTTCTTGGTGGCCCGCCAGATTTTCACCGGCGCCGGCAAACTCTTCAAAACCCGTTGGGGCACCGACTATTTCATCTCGCAGCGGGCCGAACACGTGTGCCAGAAAATCTCCGGGGCCACGACCAACGACCGCTCCATCATCAACACCCGCGACGAGCCCCATGCGGACCGCGAAAAATACCGACGCCTCCACGTCATCGTCGGCGACAGCAGCATGAGCGAGTACACAACCTATCTGAAGTTCGGCACCACGGCCCTCGTGCTGGAGGTCATCGAGGAGGGGGGGATTAATAAGGGCTTTGCGCTGCGCAACCCGGTCAAGGCCATCAAGGACATCTCGCACGACACGACCCTCACCCGACGGGTGGACTTGGAAGACGGGCGAAAGATGAGCGCCCTGGAGATTCAACAGGCGTACTACGAGTTGAGCGTCCGCTACTTCGAAAGCCGTGGAGCGGGCCCCATTGCGGCCGACATGCTTCAGCGGTGGGGCGCGGTCCTCGAGGCCCTGGCCACCGACCCGATGCAACTTGACCGGCAGATTGACTGGGTCATCAAGAAGCGACTGATTGAAACCTACCAGGAGTACCATGATATTTCATGGAACAACGACCGGCTCCTCATGCTCGATCTCCAGTACCACAACATCCGCCGGGACAAGGGCCTTTACTACCTTTTGGAGCGCAACGGCCTCGTCGATCGGATTCTCAACGACGAGGAGATCGAGGAAGCCCGCTCGACTCCGCCCGCCGACACGCGGGCGCGCCTTAGGGGTGAGTTCATTCGGCTGGCCCGGGAGAAGCGCCTCCAGTACGACATCGACTGGTCCTACATCAGGCTCAACAACTTCCTGAACATAAAAATCGTCTTGGACGACCCGTTTGAGACGGAAAACGCCGAGTTTACAGAACTAATGGAGCGCATCAGACGCTCTTCGGCGCGGGACCTCCACCTCAAATTCGACGATCAGTCCATCTTCGCCCACCTGCCCCGAGGGCTTTCTAACTTTTTCTATAGGTAGGGGAGGGACGAGGGGGCGTCACCCCGCCCGGCCCGGGACGATGGTCCCAAGCAGGACCGGGTGCCGGGAGCCCGTGGCGTGGGGCAGCCAGACGGCTCTACCGTCAATGGTCTCTGCTGCTAGCAGAGCGAAAATGACCGCCTCGAGGGCGTCGGCGGAGATGCCGAGGGCGTCGACGGGCTGGACCGCGAGGGCCGGAAGAGCCTCTTGAATCATTCTCACCAGGGTTCGGTTTTTAGCTCCCCCGCCCGACAGATAGAGCTCCCTATACGTGCCTTGTCCGAAGACGAAGCGCTCCAGTTGATCGGCGATAGATTGAGCCGTCAGCGCGGTGGCGGTGGCCAGGGCGTCTTCGGGATCGCCGCCGCGCCGGCGGGCGCTTCTCAGCAATCGCATGGCATAGGCGCGGCCGAATGTCTCTCGTCCGGTGCTCTTATTCGGAGAATCCCAGAAATATGGATGCTTGAGGAGTCTGGCGAGAAGCGTTTCGTCCGCTCTTCCGCGGGCCGCGGCCCGGCCGCTTCGGTCGAAGGTCTCCCGGCCCCGGCTCAGCTCCTCCATCAGGGCATCGAGGACCATGTTGCCCGGGCCCGTATCGAAGGCCAGGACGTCCGAGGGGCTTTTACCACGGGGGCCGGGGGGAAGCGCCGAGATGTTGGCGATGCCGCCGAGGTTGAGGATGAGGCGGCCTC
>JADFOP010000024.1 GCA_022562795.1 Nitrospinota bacterium | reverse complement strand
CGATGAAATAGGGGCGGGCATAGCTCAGCTGGTAGAGCGTCGGCTTCCCAAGCCGGAGGTCGCGGGTTCGAGACCCGTTGCCCGCTCCATCTTAGAGCCCGGGATTCAATGAGTTCTGGGCTCATTCGTTTTGGGCGGACACCGGGTGGAGAAGCGGGAGATAGTAGGGATATCTCTAGCCTCCGGAGGGGGGGGATTCCACCTTAGTGGGCTTGCGTACCAGGTCGATGAGTATAGTCTTAGGATCCTGCTTGCGCCTCTCCCACACCGCTGTCCCCGCAAGGTATTAGACTGCCGTATAGGTTGTGACAGAGCGACAGTCCCTCGGTTTATGAAGGAAAAAGGTGTTTTGAAGCTTCAAAAATGAATCTTGAAAACAGGCTGTAAGGGCTAATATCGAATCATCAATTACCGGGCACGTCTTTCCCTTGTGAGGATGGCGTCGTAAAGGTCTCTGACAAGGCTGGTCTGGCGATCGTACTCCCCGAGAAAGGCTTCGGCGAGGGCGGCCGGGCTTCCATCCTGGCGACCCATCCGCCGGGCGAGGGCGGCGAGCTTTTCCTCCGCCGCCGGTAGAACCTCCACCGGGCGGTCCATTTCGACGCGGAGCTGTTTCTCCACCCGCCTCAGGAACCCATAGGCCTCTGCTAGGGTTTCGCCCTCTGTAGGCTCAAGCCCCCCCGCAGCCACTAGCCGCTCTATCGCCTTGAGGGTGTTGGGGCCCCGGACCTCCGGGTGCTCTCGCCCGTAGGCGAGCTGGAGAATTTGGCAGGCAAACTCGATGTCGGCCAGCCCACCCCGACCAAGCTTAAAGTTGCGCCGTCCCGTGCCCTCCCGTACCCGCTCTCGCTCCATACGGCGACGCATGGCGTCCATAGCCAAGATGTCCTCTGGGCCGATGGGGCTTCCGTATGCGAACGCCTCCAGCAGTTCGATGACGGCACGGCCCAGCGCCTCTTCGCCCGCCACGGCGCGGGCCCGGATCATGGCCTGCCGCTCCCAGAGCCGGCCACGCTCCGGGTAATAAGCTTTCAGGCCGGCCAGATTGTGGACCAGGGGCGCATGAATCCCATCTGGCCGAAGCCTGGCATCGACTTTGTAGGCGTAGCCGCTCTGGGTTGTCGATGAGAGGATGTGAATGATGCGCTGGGCAAGCAGGGAGAAATATGCGCTATTGGTCAGGGCCTCGCCCGTTGCTCCGCGCCCGTCGGTGGTCCCCTCTTTGGAAAAGACAAACATGACATCGAGGTCTGAGCCGAAGTCGAGCTCACGACCACCGAGCTTGCCAAGGCCGATAACGGTGAAGGTTGCCGGTCGGTACTGCCCTTCTCGCCCCTCGCGGGGCTGGCCGTAGGTGGAGAGGGCCTCTTCCTCGGCCGAGGCCAATGCCCAGCGAAGGGCGGCCTCGGCCACGACCGTTAGCTCGCCAAAGGCCTCCTTAAGATCGCACTCGCCCCAGAGGTGGCGTAGCCCGATTCTAAGCTCCGCCGCCTTTTTTAGCCGACGGAGCTCTTCTCGGCGCCGCTCTGGGCCGTCGATCGCATCCAGGGTTCGGTGAAGCTCTCGCTCAAAGGCAGGGGCCGATACAGGTTCAGTGATGATGGCCGGGTCTACAAGGGTGTTAAACAGGTTGGGCTGGCGAAGGAGGACGGAGGATAGAAACTCCGAGTGGCCGAAGAGGGCCAGGAGGTGTTTAAGGAGGCTTGGGTGGTCCAGTAGCATCGAAATTTCCATTTCCCTCGCCTCAGAGGCGTTGATGAATGCCTCGAAGTGGCGGAGCGCCATATCGGGGTCGGCCAACGTCTTGAGGTGCTCCAGGAGTGTGGGGACCAGGCGCCGAAGGAGCAACCTGCTGTGGGCCGAGGGGTGGCGGCCGGGGGAGCCATCGTGGAGGAGAATGAGGTCATTGGCCGCCCTCTCAGGGTGAGCGAATCCCAGGGCTTCGAGGCGCTTGAGGGCTTCCGTGCGAAGTTCCGGATCGAAGAGCCAGCCATATTCCTTATCCGGGACGCTTGCCTCCTCCACATCCGCCGTGTAGAAGAATTTGTTATAGACCGTCCGGACCCGAGCCGTGTGGTGCTCGTAGGCGTTCAATAGCGCGGAGGCGAGCTCGTCTGGTGTGTCGCCCTCCAAGCCCATTTTCCTGGCCAGGGCGGCCCGGGATTTCTCGTCATCCGGGATCTTATGGGCCTGGAGGCCGTAGGTCATCTGAATGCGGTTTTCCAGCTCCCTGAGGAACGTGTAGGCCTTAGTGAGCTTGGCGTACTCGTCAAACGTGATGTGGCCACGCTCGGAGAGCCGGTGGAGGGCCCGCAGGGAGTTGTCCTCCCGAAGCCATTGGTCTTGGCCCCCATACAGCATCTGGAACGCCTGGATGACGAACTCCACTTCCCGGATGCCGCCAGCCCCGAGCTTGACGTGGTGGGCTCCCTTAGGGGCGGAGATGCCCAGGCGGCTGTCGATTCGCTCCTTCATCCCCCGGATTTCCTGGATGGCGTCGAAGTCAAGGTATTTGCGAAAGATGAAGGGGGTAATGGTGGCAAGAAAGGCCTCACCCAGCTGGCGGCTTCCGGCTACGGGCCGGGCCTTAAGGAGCGCTTGGCGCTCCCACGTTTGGCCCCACGACTCGTAGTAGAGCTCGTAGGTCCTCAGGCTTGCGCAGATGTTACCGCTTTTTCCCTCGGGTCGAAGGCGGAGGTCTACGCGGAAGACGACCCCGTCGGCCGTCCGCTCCCCGATGAGCCGGGTGAGTTCCTGGGAGAGTCGGGTGTAATACTCGTGGAGCTCGATCTGGCCCGTCAGGCGGCCGGAGGGTTCTCTAATCCCTGTCGTTTTACCCCGCTCGGAGGCGTAGACGTACATAAGATCGATGTCGGATGAGAAGTTGAGCTCCTGGCCGCCGAGCTTTCCCATCCCGATGACGCAAAACTCGCCCAGGCGCTCGACCCCCTCACTGTCGGTGTAGCGGGGCTCGCCGAATCGAGCTCTAAGGAGGTTCTCCACGAAGCCGAGGCCAGCATCGAGGCAGGCATCGGCCAAGTTGGAGAGGTCCTCTACCGTTTCGGTCAACTCCGCCTCCCTCATGAGGTCCCTAAGGCCGAGGCGGAGGAAGGCCCGTCGGCGGAAGCGCCGCAAGACCTTCATGGCCCCTTCCATTCCCTCGGCCTTTTCCAGCTGGCGAGCGAGCTCAGCCTCTAGCTCGTCCTTGAAGACACTACGGCCAAGCTCGCCGCTTCCGAAGACTTCCTCCAGGAGCTTAGGTTCGCTTATGAGCATCTCAGAGAGGTAGGGGCTACCCGATAGGCAAGCCACCAGGGCCCGCCGGCTCGAGGCGTCCTCCAGGCAGAGCGGAACGAGGCGCTCGGGTGTCTCCAGGGAGGCTGCGAGCCGCTCCGCGGCATTGAGGCCAACCTCGGCGTCGAACCCCTGTACAAGCTCGGACAGGAAGGTTGGCAGAAGGTGGCCGGTCGGGTCGGCCGGGCCGATGGTCTCTCGAAGCGAAGCGATGTTTGTCCAGGCCCGCTTCACGTCCGTGAAGCCAAGAGACTTCAGCAGGCGGAGCTCCCGTTGGCCGCAGGAGGTCGCCTGGAGTAGATCACTGATGGCGGCGCGAGTGTGGGCGGAGTCAATCATATGGCGGACCCATTAGGCTTTTGCTGCGTTGTACTTGATTTCGGAAAAGCGGCGCTCATCGCCCCCACCGATCCTACCGAGACGCTTCTCTTATCCAACCGATGGACAAGCTACTATCTCTAGAGTTTGCCAACAAACAAGAGGCTTAAGATTATCCGAAGAACATGGTCACCAGGCTGTCTACGGCAACCTTTAACGTATCTCCTATCCAACTGATTTCTAGATAATACAGGGACACTCCAAAGATCAAGGCGGGCACGGTAGTAATAGCTGTTGCCCACAGAGCCGATCGTTTATCCATCGCGATGAGAGGAAACAGCGCATCCCCGTCTTGGGAAATTGCATTGGCCACGAGCGCGGAGAACGGTAGCCATCCCTTGACGAATAACGTGACAAAAATAATCTGAGGCCCACATCCTGGGATGAGACCGATGAGGACTCCGACAACTACCGCCGCCAACCCCGCAGAGGTCATCAGGCCCTGCGCGAGAAGCTCGCCCCGGGCGTAGTCTCCTTCTCCCATCAGTAATATCACGGATCCGTACAGAAGATACGCGATAAACACCCACGTCCCAACGAAAGCAGTCTCCTGGGCATTGTGAATTAACGTCTCCTTCAACGACATCAGCTTCAATTCTGCCTCTTCGAGAGTGTCGTCCGCCAGAAACTTTTCGCCCATGACCATGAGGACGATGGAAAATGCGGTGCCCGTTACACCGATTGCGGTAACCAGTTTTGGGATTCTCAATTGGTTGACACCAACCTGGAACAGCAGCATGATGCCCAAGACCAACCCGATGGTGATAAACGCCCAATAGAATCCGCTGCCTTTGTGCGTGACCCAATAACCGAGGGTGTCGAGCCGCTGATGCCCCTTGACTGTATGATGCATTATGAGGTCGACCTCGTCTCCTTCCTCATGGCCTATATGGGTGATGAGATCACTCTGTCCGCCGGTGATAGTAGCGCACTCCACGTTTTGCAGCATATGGTCGGCCTTTTGATGCATCCTCTCTAGCTCTTGCTCGCTCTTTTTCTCTCGCGCCCGAATCAAGTGTTCCCCGAAGCCGTAATAGTCCACCACGTAGCCCGTAAGAATTGCGGCGAGGAGCGAGAGGAGACTTATCACGACGAAGTGCAGGGGAAGCTTTGAAATCATCACAAACGCCGAGTCACCCGCCGTGGCGATGAGCGTCGCCACGACCGTCCCGAAGGTAACGGAGCCCTTGAGGTAGAGGGGCATTATGAAAATGGCTCCTCCACATCCCGGGGTAAGGCCCAAAAAGGCTCCGATGACGGGCTGCCATTGTTTTCGCTCCTGAATGGTGCGGATGAGCGCCCCGTGGCTGCGGAAGTTAATGTAACTAAAAAGCAGGAGAACCGCCCCCACGAAGACGGTGACCTGTAAAAAGGCCCCCTCGGCGCTTCCAATAATGATACCCAGAATGCTATCTAATAGGCGAGGGTCCATAAAGACCACTAACGGCACCATCGGGGTGTTCAAAGACACCCCAACAGCACTCAGCATAATTGTGATAGGGGGGGCCGACGCTCCAAATAGTCGGCGAGCGCCAGGAGCGCCCTGGTCTGATCGGCTGCGCCGGGGGAAGGCAACAGGGCGGTCAGGGCGTAAGGCTCCTCCTCCCCGTTGCCCAGGCACCGGGGTGCGTAAAGGTCCGGCAGCAGCCCACGGCGCAGGAGGGCTCCAATGACCATCTTTAAGGGCCGGTCATCTTGTATTACGAACTGCTCGGCGGAAGCATGGTCAGCCTCATGGTAGCCCCCCGGATCGGTGCGCGATCCGGCCGAGAGCTGAGAAGCGCCGAGAAAGAGCGTCTCCTCACGCAGGGCCGCCGGCTCCCGCGTGGAGACGGCAATGCTCGCCTCAGGCACCGCCAGCCGGTAGACCGCGATGATTTGCTTGAGGGCCTCGTCGTCGACAGGGTTAGGGGCTTCGGTCAAAGGAGCACCAAGAGCCGGCCTCATCCGGGGGACGTTGATTGCGGCCGGGGTCACGCCGTAGCGCTCCCGCAGGTGGAGGACGTGGTCGATGAGGGCAAGGACATCATAGCGATACGGGCAAAGGCCCAAGAGGGTCCCCATTCCGAGGAGGGTGAATCCCGCCTCCAGGGCACGCTCCATGGAGGCGAGCCGCCAGGCGAAAACCTTCTTTCGCCCCTCAGGGTGAACCCAGCGGTAGACCTCAGGGTGGTATGTCTCCTGGAAGCTCTGATACATCGCTGCGCCCGCCTCCCGAAACCGCCGCAGCTGGGCGACCGACGGCGGAGCGATGTTGAGGTTGATGGTTCGAAGCCCAATCTGCTCGTAGAGGGCCTCCATGATGCGGAGCACCTCGTCGAGATAGGAAAGCTCCCGCACGTCGGCGCAGACCAAGAGGATGCGCTGGAAGCCCTCCTGTTCCAGGAAGCGGCCCTCGGCCAGCGCTTCCTCCATAGTCAGGGTGCGCCGCTTCAGCAAGACGTTGTCGCTCCGGAATCCACAGTAGAGGCAATTGCTATGGCAGTCGTTCGTCAGATAGAGGGGGGCAAAGAGCCGTACTCGCGGCCCCCAGATGGCTGTTTTGACATCGTGGGCAGCCTGGAAGATAGCCTGGAGAGTCTCAGGATCGGTGACAGCCAATAACACCGCCGCCTCCTCGGGTACCAGGCCCTTGGCCTGGCAGGCCCGATCCAGTACCGCCGCTACCTGGCCGGATTCGGGCTCCCCAAGCGCGGCGAGCCGGGAAAGGAGGGTAACGTTAGGAGAGTACGAAGGAGTAGTCACTAGACAAGCAGCTTCCTTCATGGGACTTTACATCTTCAACCTATCAACGCCATCTCTAAGAAAGATTCCAATGGGGGTTCATTTCACACTGCCCCGCCTTCCTCATGACGCTTGTTTGGTAGCGTTGAGCAGGCCGCCGTGGATGATGATCTCCTTCTGGCGAGGTGTCAGGTCGCAGGTTAACGGGATCGTAACCTCTTTGGTAATGTTCTCGACCGTCAGAGGTTCCTCCTCTCGAAGGGTCTTCAGTAGGTTGGTCATCTCCAGAGTATCGCCCTGCTCGATTTTCTCGTAATCTGCAGGGTCCGCAAACGTCAATGGTAGGATGCCGAAATTGATAAGGTTGGCGTAGTGGATGCGGGCGAAGGACCTGGCAAGCACGGCCTTGATCCCCAGGTACATGGGGGCCAGGGCGGCGTGCTCGCGGCTCGAGCCCTGGCCGTAGTTCTCGCCGCCCACGACGACGCCAGCCCCGGCGGCTTTGGCCCGCTCGCAGAAGGACGGGTCCACTCCGGAGAAGACAAATTCGCTGATTTTCGGGATGTTGCTTCTAAGCGGCAGGACCTTTGCGCCGGCGGGCAATATATGGTCGGTGGTGATATTGTCCCCGAGCTTCAATAGCACCTCTGCCTTGATCTCGTCGGGCAGGGGGTTGCTGATTGGCAACGGGGCGATGTTTGGCCCCCGGACCACCCGGACTTTTTTTGCCTCCTCGGCAGGAGCCGGGGTGATTATCATCGTATCGTCCACCGCAAACCGCCTCGGGAGCGCATAGCGCTGATATGGGCCAAGGGTCCGAGGGTCGGTAATTTCGCCCGCTAGCGCACATGCAACGGCAGTCTCTGGGCTTGAGAGATAGACCTGGGCGTCCATGGTGCCAGATCGGCCCACGAAGTTCCGGTTGAAGGTCCGAACCGAAACGGCGCCCGAAGGAGGCGCTTGCCCCATGCCGATGCACGGCCCGCAGGCGCTCTCGAGCACCCGGACCCCGGCGGCAATGAGGTCGGTGAGGGCCCCGTTTTCCGAGATCATCTGCAGCACCTGTTTGCTGCCTGGGGTGAGGACCATGGAAAGCCCAGGATGGATGTGCCTTCCCTTGAGGGTCTGAGCTACGACCATGAGATCCATAAAGGAAGAGTTGGTGCAGCTTCCAACACAGACCTGGTGGACTTTCGTTCCTTGTATCTCGTTAACTTTCTTGACGTTGTCAGGACTGTGGGGACAGGCGATAAGCGGCTCCAGCTCACGAAGGCTGATTTCCATCTCCTCGTCGTACTGGGCACCATTGTCTGGTTTCAGCTCTCGCCAGTCCTTCGCCCGGCGCTGCGCCTTGAGGAAGGCCCTTGTCCGCTCATCGCTGGGGAAGATGCTCGTCGTAGCCCCGAGCTCGGCCCCCATGTTGGCGATGGTCGAGCGCTCGGGGACCGAGAGATATTTGACGGCCGGGCCGCCGTACTCAAGGATACGGCCGATGCCCCCTTTGACAGACAAGCGCCGTAGTAACTCAAGGATGATGTCTTTGGCCGATACCCACGGCCGAAGGCGACCGGTGAGGTTGACGTAAAGAATCTTCGGCATGGTCAGCCAGAACGGCCCGCCCCCCATCGCTACGGCGACATCGAGCCCTCCGGAGCCGATTGCGATCATGCCGAGGCCGCCGCCAGTCGGCGTGTGGCTGTCGCTGCCCAGGAGGGTTTCGCCAGGAACGCCGAACCGCTCGATGTGGACCTGGTGGCAGATGCCGTTGCCAGGGCGAGAGAAGTAGATACCGTACCTCGCTGCCATCGTTTGTAGAAACAGGTGATCGTCGGCGCTCTCAAATCCGGTCTGGAGAGTGTTGTGGTCTACATAACTCACTGAGCGCTTGGTCCGGACCGTGGACAGTCCCAGGGCTTCGAACTGGAGGCAGGCCATCGTTCCCGTCGCATCTTGGGTAAGAGTCTGGTCGATCGTGATGGCGATCTCTTCACCGGCCCGGAGCGTGCCGGAGACAAGGTGCGCCTCCAGCACCTTCTGGGCGACCCCACGCGTCATGTTATCCCCTCCCTCCTGAGTCAGGGGGGGCTTGGCCCACCTGTGCTAGGGCTTGTTCCTCCAGGTCCAAGGCACGGGGGAAGAGGTCCTCCTCCTCGGCCCGGATATGTTCAAGCAGATCGTCGTGGAGCCTTTCCAGCCGGGGCCTAAGCATCGCCGTTGCCTCAGCCACCGTGCCCGTCGCTTCGAGCGCCCGCAGGGCCTCGTCGATCCGCTCGAGCCCACCCTTGGCCTGCTTGTGTTCGTAGTGCATATGGTCGATTGGCCCTTTCGTGCCGCATCCGAAAATGGACTGGTCGATCCGGCCCTCACCGCCTAGGGCTGCCTCGATCCGCAGGATTGTGGGGAACAGAATCCGTTCCTCTTTAAAGAGGTGCTCGTTGATCTCGACTGCCATGGCAGACAAAGCCCGGCGAAGCTCCAAGGCTGGAGCGGCCGCAGGCCCCCCCTCGGCCTCATCAGCCAGTCGATCTAATATTTCCTGCAATGCAGGGAGTTCCTGCTTTAGGTAGACGTGGTGAGATGTCTCGATCTCCTCAATCACCTCGGCGAGGGACTTATCTCCGAGCCCACGTGTCTTTCGATTGAGGGAATGCAGCAGTGACGTGAGGTCCTCTAGCCCATTGGCTCCTATCGTCTCGGCTATGGAATGGGCTCCGCCGCAGCAGGCGTCGACTCTGAACCGGTTGAAGATTTCGATGGTATAAGGGTAGCTGCGGGTTATTTCATTGATAGTCTGGTCCCTGGTTATCATACGTTGGTCTCCTCTATATGTCCCGGTCAAGAACCCCTTGGGGATGGATATGATAGCTCTATTTAATATATGATTCTCCGCGGGTAGCATGCTTGACTTAAGTCAAGGTATAACAAGGGAAAATGTAGTTCATCAAAGGTGTCTCGGTGCGACAGCTGAACCCCATGGTCGCCACAAAGTATGCTTTTGCGATAATTTCTCTGATATAGGAGATTAGACATGGATAAAAGCACCCTCTGGTTTGTCTATATGAGTCTCTTCTACCTTGCCGTTGGGGCCGTCCTCGGCCTGGTGATGATCTTTCATCCGGCCGCGATGGCGGTCATTTTTCGGGTGCACGCGCACATCAACCTCCTCGGGTGGGTGAGCATGATGATCTTCGGGGTGACTTATCACGTAATGCCCCGGTTCAGCGGCCGGCCCATGCGATACCCCAGGCTCATCTGGCCCCACTTCTGGCTGACCAACGTAGGGCTGATCGGTATGGCGATAACATGGACTCTGGGTGCGAGGGGCGCAAAGAGCTGGGAGCACTTAGCGGGAATCTTTGGCGTGGCTATCACTGCTGGCATCGGCCTCTTCATTGTCAATATGTTGACCACCGTCCGGATGGCCTCTCCTCCCGTTGTCTCCCTCCAGCCTCCAGGCCCTTGAACGACGCCGCCACACCTAGTCTCTAGGCTCGGCTGGCTGATAGACGCAGTCGGGTTCGGCGGCCAGGTAATCGCCGGTGACGGCGTAGGCCCGGGCGCGTGAGCCCCCGCAGATATGACGGAACTCGCAGCGCCCGCACTTCCCTCCGAAACGGTCGGGGTCGCGCAGCTCCATGAAAAGAGGAGCGTTTTGGTACACGTCCACGACCGAATCGCGGGGGAAGCGGCCAGCCTCGATGGGCAAGAAGCCGCTGGGGAAGATCTGGCCGATGTGGCTTACGAACATGCATCCTTTGCCGTCGCTCACGCCGAGCGGGGCGCGTTGAACCGGGTCGGCCCCCGCCGCGACTTCGCCGGTGCCGCGCTGGGGGTTGCCGCCATCTTGTAACACGAAGCGGCGGTAGTGGTGCGCTTCGGTGGTCTGGATGCTGTAGGGCTTCCGCTGGGCGTGGCGCCATAGACGCTCGAAAACCGCTTCGTAGTGCTCGGGTTCGATCCGCTCCTCGTCCACGCCTCGGCCGACCGGCACGAGAAAGAAAACGGACCAGAGGATGATGTCGAGGTTGGCGATGAAGGCGGCCATCGCATCGACCTGCTCGACGTTGCGCTTGGAGATGGTGGTGTTTATCTGGACGGGGAGACCCGTGGCGCGGGCCTCGCGAATGACCTGGAGGGCGCGCTGGAAACTGCCGGACACCCCTCGGATACCGTCGTGAGTGGCGGCATCGGCGCCGTCGAGCGAGACGGCCAGGCGGCTGAGCCCAGCCGCCTGCAGCTGCTCAATCGCCTGGGGCGTCACCAAGGGCGTGGGTGAAGGGGTCATCGTTACAGTGAGACCCGCCTCGACGCCTGAGCGGACGATGTCGAACACATCATCGCGCTTCATGGGATCGCCCCCGGTTAGGACGAGCACGGGCTTGTGAGGGAAGGTGGCAAGCTGTTCGATAAGCCGGCGGCAGAGGTGGCCGTTGAGCTCAGCAGGGTGACGGTCCGGCTGTGCGCACGCTCGACAATGTTTGCAGACCAAGTCGCAGGCCTGTGTGATCTCCCAGAAGACCAAAAAGGGACTTCGGTCAAAATCGGCCCTGCTGTAGGCGGCCATTTGCCATTTGGCTTGCCTCACGGGCTGGTTCCTCCTCCTACCGGCCCACTTGGGCCTCCTTCCACTCTTCCCACCAGGCCATCTGGATGGCCTCAAGGATGCCCTCGGTGCTCTTACTGGGCTTGTCTTCAAAGTCTGGAAGCTCGCAGACCCAGCGGTGGAGGTCGGTGAAGCGCACGTCCAGAGGATCAACCTCGGGGAATTTTTCGTGAAGCTCGATGGCAATTTCTTCGGCGTCTTGCCAGTAGAGTTTCATCGTCTCGTCTCCCCTGTCTTGCTGCCTTCCCTGCCGCGAGCTAGCTCTGTGGATTTGAAGCGCTCCTTGTAGGTCTCCTCGTCGATTTGGCCGGCCGCGAGCTGAGCCTTATCCACAATGCGGACCGCTCCCGGTGGGGCGGGAATTTCCAACACCACGTCTCCGAATATCCGGGCCTGGCAGCCCAGCCTGGAGGCCAGGGTGAGCCCTTCAGCGCCATCCAGCCGGACGTCTTCATCCTCCTCCATCTCCGAGAGGCTGTCTTCTCCGGCCTTGACGATCACGTGGCAGGTTGTGCAGGCGCAGCAACCACCGCAGTTGTGGTCCAGCCAGAGGTCGTTATCAAGCGCAGCATCGAGGATGGAGGAGCCCTCCTCCACCTCGACCGTCTCGTTGTCCGGCAGGAACGTCACCTTTGGCATGGTCAGCGCATCCTGAGAGTCGAGAATCTCGGAGAAGGGACGATCCTTCAGGGCCGCCTCGAGAGCCGCACCCATGATGCGCTCAGCCAGTGGCCTGGTCGCGGCGTTGAGCCGTTCAATCTCGTCCCTCAGCCGATGGTGGTCGAGGCCGCCCTTTGCCTCTTCCAGCCGTGAAACGGCCTCTTCGATGGCCGAGCGCTCCTCGGCCGGAATCTCAACCTCATCAGTGGCCAGGGCCCTTGCCGTGGCATTGAGGATTATGTCGGCCTCGCTGCGGGTCTCGATGAGCAGCCTGGTGGAGACGTCGGCTTCAGCGTGCTCTATGCTATCCCTGAGCATCCTCTCCACCTCGTCTTCGGCGAGCCCGTAGGAAGGGGAAACCTCCACCGTTTGGGCTTTGCCGCTCCGCTGATCGTGTGCCGTGACGTTGAGAATACCGTTGGCATCGATGAGAAAGGTCACTTTGATGCGAGGTATACCCGCTGGCTGAGGCTCGATGCCGGTGAGCGTGAAGCAGGCTAGGCTTCGGCAGTCCTGGGCCAGCTCCCGCTCGCCCTGGAGCACGTTAATCTCGACGTTGACCTGGCCGTCAACGAAGGTGGTGAAGACCTCGGTCGCCCGCGTGGGAATTGTAGTATTTCGGGGGATGAGCGTACTCACCACGCCGCCCATGGTCTCGATGCCGAGCGACAGAGGTGTAATGTCGAGCAGGAGCAGCTCTTGGTTGTTCCCCGCCAGGATGTCGGCCTGAATGGCCGCCCCCAGAGCGACGACCTCCTCCGGGTTCAGCTCGCTGTGGGGTTCTCGAGAGAAGGTCTCTGCCACAACCCGGCGCACCATTGGCACCCGTGTGGAGCCTCCCACAAGGAGGACCTCATCAATTTCCTCAGGTGTGAGACGGGCATCCTCCAAAGCCTGGAGGCAGGGGCGAACGGTTTTTTGAACGAGGTCGCCCACAAGAGCCTCAAATTCTTCCCGTGTAAGGAGCCGGCGGTAGTCGAGGTCGCTCCCTAGCCCTTCGCCCTCGATAACAATCCATGTCTCTTCGGCCTCGGACAGGGCCACTTTAGCCTCCTCGGCAGCCGCCCGAACCCGCTCGAGGACCTCCGGCCGACTGCGGAGGCCCTGGCCACCGGCAGCCTCAACCTCATTGAGGATGAGCTCCATGAGCCTGTGGTCGAGGTCGTCGCCGCCGAGCATCGTATCCCCGCTGGTTGAGAGCACCTCGAATATGCCGTCCTTGAGCTTGAGGATGGAGATGTCGAAGGTGCCCCCGCCAAGGTCGTAGACGGCTACGATACCGTCTTGGCGCTTGTCGAGCCCGTAGGCCAGACAGGCCGCCGTGGGCTCGTTGACAATGCGCAAGACCTCCAGGCCGGCGAGCTTGCCGGCGTCCTTGGTTGCCTGCCGCTGGACGTCGTGGAAGTAAGCTGGGACGGTGATGACCGCCTTGGTAACCGGCCCGCCGAAGAAGGCCTCGGCTCGGCCCTTGAGCTCCCGAAGAATCAGTGCCGAAAGCTCCATAGGAGTGTAGTCCCTCCCGGCCACTTTGATCTGGACAATCTCGCGCTCGTTGCCGGTAAGCTGAAATGGAAGGTAGGCGAGCTCAGCGGAAAGATCTTCGATCCCCTTGCCCATGAAGCGCTTTACCGAGTAGACGGTGGAGTCCACCCGGGTGATGCGTCTGGCCCTCGCTTGCTCGCCAATGACGGCCTGGCCGTCATCAAAGCTGATGACCGAGGGGACAAGCTTGCTTCCGTCGGGCCCGGCGATAACGCGAGGCCCGCCACCATCCATATAGGCCACAAGGCTGTTGGAGGTTCCCAGGTCGATTCCGACGACGCGACTCATAGCGGGTCAGTCCACCTCGGGCTCCGGGCGCGGGTCACCGGCGAGAGCAGCCGAGATGTCCCGGATGGTCGTTGTGAGATAACTACGATGATGAAGAAGCTCCCGTAAGCGCTTGAGCAATGAGGCCTTGGGCTCTTCTGAGCCTTCTTCCAGCACGAGACGGTCCCAGAGTTCGAAGGTCTCGTGGAGCTCGGTCTCTGTTGCCTCCCGGCGGGCCTCAAGGGAGCGGTGAACCTCCTTTAGAGAGTCTTTCAGGGCCCCTCGTTCGGCTCCTCCCGAACCTTGGTAGGCCTCCACTATCTCCTCGATTTCCATCAGCTGACTAAGGAGCTCTGCCGGCGGCTGGTCCCGGTGCTCCTGCGGGGAGCCTGTCTCCAGTTCAAGGAGGTATTCCGTTCGGGCGATGGGGTCTCGCAAAGTGCGGTAAGCGACGTTGACCAAGGCCGCGCATTCTTCGACAATCCGGCGTTCCGTTGGGTTGCGGCTCTGATAGTGGTCCGGGTGAACACGTCGGCTCAGCGCGTAGAAGGCCTCCTCCAGCCTCTCCGGCTCCAGACTCATTCTTCTCGCATCCAGCCCCAAGATGCTGAAGTAATCGGCCTTGGGCTGATGAAACTGGACCTTAAAGCAGTCGGGGCAGAAGGGTTTCCCTCCGGTGGGTTGGTAACAGGACCAGCAGAGGTGATCCGTGTGCTTATTGGTCTCGATGGTGGCCATGAGCTTCGTTGCCTGCCTGATCGATCTTCTTCTTGTAATCAGCAATGGCGGCCTTAATGGCGTCTTCGGCAAGAACAGAGCAGTGAATCTTGACCGGCGGAAGGCTCAGCTCGTTGACGATTTGCGTGTTCTTGATACTGAGAGCTTCCTCGATGCTCTTGCCCTTGACCCACTCGGTCACCAGGCTTGAGGAGGCGATGGCGCTGCCGCAACCGAAGGTCTTAAACAGGGCCTCTTCGATGACCTCGGTCTCTTCGTTGACCTTGATCTGGAGCTTCATCACATCGCCACACTCTGGGGCCCCGACGATACCCGTCCCCACGCCGAGCTCCTCCTTTGGGAAAGAGCCTACATTGCGGGGGTTTTTGTAGTGGTCGATGACCTTGTCGCTGTATGCCATGATTGCGTTCCCGCCTTGCCTGCCTCAGGTCTGCCACTGAACGCTCGAGAGGTCGATCCCCTCTTTGACCATCTCGTAGAGGGGCGACATCTCTCGGAGCCGCTCCACTGTTTCCTTAACTCGCTGAATGACGTAATCGACCTCCTCTTCGGTGTTGAACCGACCGAGGCTGAAACGGATGGAGGAATGGGCTAGCTCCTCGCCCACTCCGAGCGCCCTCAGGACGTGCGAGGGCTCGAGGATGGCCGAGGTACAGGCGCTGCCGCTGGAGACGGCAATCTCGTTGAGGCCCATCATCAGGCTTTCGCCCTCCACGTAGGCGAACGAGAGGTTGCTCGTGCCCGGCAGGCGCCGCTCGGCATGGCCGTTACGGTAGACCTCCTCTACGTGGGACAGGATGCCCCCTTCCAGCCGGTCCCTGAGGAACCGAAGTCGCTCGGCCTCCGCTTCCATCTCCCGGTAAGCCAGCTCGCAAGCCGCTCCGAACCCAACTATGCCCGGAACGTCGAGGGTACCGCTACGCATGCCACGCTCGTGGCCGCCGCCGTCCATCATCGGGGAGAGCCGTACCCGGGGGTTTCGACGCCGAACGTAGAGCGCGCCCACCCCCTTAGGCCCATACATCTTGTGGGCGCTCAGACTCACAAGATCCACCCCCCAGGCTTCCACGTCCACCGGCACCTTGCCTGCGGCCTGGGCCGCGTCGCTGTGAAACAGCACTCCACGCTCCTTCGCGATACGGCTGATCTCCTCCAACGGCTGCACCACCCCAATCTCGTTATTGGCAGCCATGATGGAGATGAGAATCGTCGTCTCCCTGAGCGCACGCCGCACGTCGTCCGGGTCTACCAGCCCGTCTCGGTCGACCGGCAGATAGGTGACCTCGAAGCCCTGCCGCTCGAGACGCTTGGCCGAATCTAGCACCGCTTTATGCTCGGTCACCTGGGTGATGATGTGATCGCCCTTCTCCCGATACATCTCGGCCACGCCCTTCAAAGCGAGGTTGTCGCTCTCGGTCGCCCCGCTCGTGAAGATAATTTCCCTGGGCTTGGCTCCTATCAGCCGGGCGACCTGCTCCCTGGCCCGCCCTACGGCCTCCTCAGCCCGCCAACCAAATGAATGGTTTCGGCTTGCGGCGTTACCGTACTCCTCGCAAAAGTAGGGAAGCATCGCCTCCAGGACCCGCCCGTCGACAGGCGTTGTGGCGTTATTGTCCATGTAAATGGGCAGATTCATGTCGATCGCTTTCATGCGGGGTACAGGTTCTTGATGATCCATATTGACCATAATAGACCCAGAGCGGCGTCTTATGGCTCGGAGACGCCGGCCGTTTCGTCCAAAGATTTCTTTACTCGTTCGAGGAGCCCACGCGCGGCTGCAACGAGGTAGGAAACCCCGGAAGGCTCCAGGCCTTGGGCAAAGGGCTCGACGAAGGTTCCCAGGTGCTCCTCCAGAAAGTGGCGGTGTGCTTCGGCGGTCGTGGCGGCCCCCTTCTCATCTCTTCGCGCCAAGGCATATAATTCCTTCAACCGGAGGTAGCCAGCGAAGCCCGCCTCCACCGCAATGTGGTCGAGCGGGTCCTCGGCCTTGGGGGAGAAGGCGAAAGCTTCGTAAAAAGCCGCCAGGTCAGACATGATCTTACCGGGGTCCTCCTGGGGACGGTAGGCGACCTCACGGGGGGAGACGAAGCCGCCCGGCCCCAGAAGGCCCAGGTAGGTTCCCTCGGTGGCCTCCCGGGCAGCTTCGGCCGCCGCCCGAAGAGGCTCGTCCAGCACTTCGCTGCCAAGGCTCTTAACCTCGTCCTCCCAACCGGAGCGAGGACGCTCCAACAGCAGACCTATAAGGCGCCACTCCGCCGCCTCAGCCAAGAATTCCTGAACCTCCGGAGCGTCAGGGCGAGCCATGGCTACCTATCCTCCTTGATGCGTAGAGGAATCCAGCCCGACCACATCTTGCGCGAGCCCACCTCGCCATGAGACCCATTCCAAACGGCAAATTGAACATGCGACTGGCTCCCGGGGCGAAGGCCCTTCGTTAGGGGACGGGAGATGACGACCGCCCAGCCTTCCTCGGTCCGGCTACCGTGGCCGTTGGACTTGGTCGTACCCGCCCGGGTAATGGTTCCCGGCCCCCCGGCCACAAGGTCCTCGACCGGGCGTTCACGCGGCCCTACCCGGCGATTGCCGAGGGCGCGGGCCGGAGCGTATCTCATCGCCATCGCCCTCTGCTCTTTCGAGCCCGGCTTCAGCGAGGGGGCCTCGAAGGGATAGTGGTCCACCGCCGCGCCGGGGTAGATGTCCTTGATCGTATCGCCACGACCATCAAGCGCCGCCTGCCAGAAGGCCGACCAGTAGGTTATTTCGACCGGGGTCCCGGCAGCGCCCATCATGGGAGAGGGGACCGGGGCCATGGCGTCCTGCGGAAGCATAACGGCACAGGCGTCGGTAAAGCGCTTTGCTCCAGGGAGGTCGTCATTAGTCGAATCAGCCCAGGCGAGCCGGAACGCAACCCGGTTTCCATCGGTCATCGCTTGCACCCGGACCTCCTTGGTCGAGGGCTCCATCAGCCTCGGCGCGACCAGATTTTGCGGGACTAGGGGCGCCACATGCATTGGAGCCTTGCGCCAGGCGACATCACCGGGATCGGCCGGAAGGACACCGCGCCGGAGGGCGACTACCTCGGCGGCAGCCTCGGGTGTAGCGACGGCGAAGGGCGCCCCAACCGTAACTAGAAGCACCAGAAGGGCGACAGGACAGGTTAATCGTCGCATGGCGTCAGCCTCCTCATGGGATATTAGTCCGCACCACACCGTGGGTCGCATCAAAGGCGACCCGGATGTGGACCGGCTCGGTGATCGGCACCCGCACGATCTCGCTGCCGTCCTCGTCGAGCCCGAAGACCGTGTCCCCCTTCCGCCTCCACCGCGGGAAAACCAGGGGAGTGGAGCCGAAGAGCGTCAGCAGGCCGGCCAGGTCTTTGTCGTCGGGTATCTTACGGTAGGTTTCGATGGCGTGGTCAACTCCCGGGCCGAACATCTGGCGCAAGAAGGGCTTGGGAACGTGAATCGGGGGGATGTAGTACATGTTCGGCTCGAGACCGAACTGGGGGTAAAGCGGAAGTGCGACCTTGCGGAAGTGGACGAGGTAGTCGATGGGGTTGTCTTCCCGAGCCTTCTCCGGCCGCGAGATCCAGCCGGCACACCGAATCTTCCCGATGCAGGTGACGAAGCACTGCGGCGCCTCCTTTGGCCCACTCACATCGTGCTTGGGATAGCAGCCAATGCACTTCTCGGAGGTCCCCGTCATCGGGTTGTAGTAGGCCTTCTTGTACGGGCAGCCCTTCACGCACTCTCGGTAGCCTCGACAACGGTCCTGGTCTATCAAGACGATGCCGTCCTCGGGCCGCTTGTAGATCGATTGGCGCGGGCAGGAGGCGAGGCAAGCGGGGTAGGTGCAATGCATGCACGTTTTGGCCAGGTAGAAGAACCAGTTCATGTGGGGCGCGTGAAGGTGTAGCCCCTTCTCGACCTTGCCGACGGAGTCGTCTTCGCCGACGTTCGGGTGGGCGTAATCCAGATCCTCAGGTTTCCAACCGAGCACCTGCTCTCCGGGAGGAGCCGCCTCGAAAATGGTGCGCCCCTTGTACTTGTCGCCGTCCCACTCTTGGGGGCCGAGCTCGTTTAGGATTCGCACGTCCCACCCTAATGGATGAGAGCCGTATGGTTTCGTCTCCACGTTGTTCCAGAGCATGTACTCCTGGCCCTTTCCCGACGTCCAGGTGGTCTTGCAGGCGAGGGTACAGGTCTGGCAGGCAATGCACTTGTTGATGTCAAAAACCCCTGCGAACTGCTTCTTTGGCCGCACCTCCTCATAGGGATAGGGCATATCCCGCCCGATCTGCCAATTACGAACGTTCGGCATTAGCTTTTACCTCCCTCGCCCTTGCCTTGCTTAATGAATGCCCCCTTGATGTATTTCTTCATCTTCTTGCTTTCGTAGCGAGGGCGATAGCCGAGCTTCGCGGGACGCCACAGGCCCTCTCCGCCGATGCCACCCGGCTCGGCCTTGGTGATTTTCACAAACGCCTCGCGCGGGGCGCCGGTGGGACAGTGAACGTCGGGGACGAACCCCTTACCGATGACCTGGCCCAAGACACCCTTGCGCACCAGCGAGTCGGTCATCAAAGTGGGCTTCAGCCACCCTCGAGTGGCCGACTGGTGTGAGCCCGAGCGGAACATCGCCTGGTAGTTGGTCTTCGGGTTTTTCGCCAGCCCGTCGGGCCGGGTCTTGTGCCCCTCCCTCGAGCCCGGGGTAGTCCCGTACATGTTGAACCACATGCGCGTGACCCCGCGCGGCGTGCCGGGATAGTAGCGGGCCCGGCAAAGCAGGCGCGAGAACTCATAATCTCGCTTGTTCTTCTGCCAACCCCTGAACGGTCTGTCGCTCGGGTCGGCGTCAACCCAGACGTAATCGCCGTCCTCAACCCCCAAGTCCTTGGCGTCGTCCGGGTTCATGTCAACGTAACCCTCAGCCACAAATGGCATTCGCTTATCGTGGCGATAGATGTCGCCGAAGGGGCCGAAGAGCATGGCGACCATGTCGGTATCGACAGGCATGGTGTGGGCGCCGTGGCGAAACTTGGGCGTGTGGAAGATGAACTTATAGCCGTCCTTGGCCAGCGGATGGTGCGAGCGGCTCATTTCGGCCCAGGATTTCACTACGTTTCGCCCCTGGCGCGTCTCGCTCGAGAGGTCGTCGGGAGAGACCCCGTAGTCCTCCGGGCCGGCCGGCCGGAGGGCCTCACACGGCGCGGAGACAATGACGTTCGGCTCGTAGAAGGTGGAGTCGATCGGCTCGCGGTGGACCGGCAGATTCTCGCCCGCCTCGATGAACTCGTCCTCTTCGCGGTAAAACTCGAGGCGTCCGGTCTTGGTGTACCAGGGCCTCGACTCCTCGGCCTGTTCGTAGCCCACCGCCTTTGGGTAGGTCCGGTTCATCATCAAGGTGGGTATCCCCTTCTTTGCCTTCTCCTCGAGCTCCGTGAACCGGTAGCCCTTCGTGTTGGAGGAGTGGTCGAGAATCCGCTGGAGATAGACGTCGGTCCGCCCCTCACGTACGAAGTGCCAGTGGTCGTCGAAGCGATTGTCCCCCGTCAGCTCGGCCATCTTGCGGCCAACGAGAGCCAAGATCTCAATGTCCCCAATGGTGTCGAAAACGCGCGGCAGAGGCGTGCGCGGAAAGACCGTAAGGAATGGATTCGTCACCGAGGCGGTCATGTCGGGATGCTTGAGCTCCGCCCAGGAGTCCGCCGCGAATACGACGTCGGCCCACTCGCATGAGGCCGTCCACCACCAATCCTGAACCGAAATCATCTCCATCTTAGGTAACACGTTGACTACGACGTTGTAGTGGTGCTTGACGTTGCCGAGGATGGAGTTCGCATTGGCGAACCAGAGGGACTTGGTCGGTGTGGGCATGTGCGTGGCGCCGGTCAGCAGGCGCTTGCCCACCCGGAGTGGCTTGTCCTCGTGGTTCCAGTAGTGGGCTGACTCAGCTTTCCAGAACTTCTTGGGCCGGGCCGGCTTTGAGGGATCGAGCTCGATATCGAAGGGGTTCTCGCCGACGTACTGGGGCAGGCCGTTGAAGAGGGCCACGCGGTAGTTGCCCGCGTAGGAGCCAACGTTTCCGGAAATCTTGCCGACATTGCCGGTCAGCGCCGCCAGGAGAAAGACGGCGCGGTCCTTATTATCGTTGTTAAAGAACTGGTTCGGGCCCATCCCCATCGCAAAGAGGGTGGTCCCGGGCTCCTTGGCAATCTGCCGGGCGAGGGATGTGACCGCCGTCGCCGGGGCCCAGGTGAGGTCCTCCACCGTCTTGGGGTCGAAATGCTCAACATACTCTCGCACAAGGTCGAACACCGGGCGGCAGCGGACCTCCGATCCATCTTTTAGAGTGACCCTGACGGAGCCCTCAAGGAGCGGGTCGCCTACCCCTGATTTTTTGCCAACCTCATCTCGAGTGAGGAGCTTCGGGGCTTTCGTTCGGCGGTCCCACCAGACGTAGTCGCCCCACTCGTTGCGGAGGTCTTCGGGGATGAGCTGCTCACGCTGAACGCCGGGCGGAGGAGCCTTCTCACCTTTGCGCAAGACCCGTGTTTGATTCCTTAGCGGTGCGGGACCGCCGCCGAAGACCTCCTCGGCCCGGAGGTACTTGAGAGTGTCCATGCGCACCAGCACCGGCAGGTCGGTCCATTTCTTGACGTAATCCGCGTCGTAGCGTTTCTCCCGTATGAGCACGCCAGCCAGTCCGAGGGCCAGCGCCGGCGTCGTGCCGGGACGAACGATTATCACCTCGTCACCCTTGCTCGCCGTGGAGGAGTACTCACAGGCGATTACAACGATCTTCGTCCCCTTGAGGCGCGCCTCGGTCAGCCAGTGGGCGTCTGGCATCTTGGTGCTAATCCAGTTCATGCCCCAAACAATGGCGGTCTTGGCGTGCTCGACGGCGCTTAGGTCAAACTCGACCGTCTGCTGGCCGGTCACCATTGGGTGTCCGGGGGGAAGGTCTGTGTGCCAGGAGTAGTTATCGAAGCCACGGCCGCCGAGAGCCTTATCCTGGCCGACGCCCCTGATTTTGGCATCGAGCAACGCCAAAGAGTTGGCCATGCGATACATGCCTAAGATGCGCGTCATCCCAAGAAGCGGCATCCCGCCACGGAACTTGAGCGCCTGGGTGCCGGCCCCCTTCATGGCGGCGATCATATCTTCGTCATAGCCCTGGGCGTGAAGCAGACTTGCGCCCTTCTCGCCGCTGTAGGTCTCTGCAATGTTCTTCAGGGTCGAGGCGACCATGGCCGCAGCCTCGTCGTGGGAGGCGCGCACCCACTCGTCACGTCCGCGCTGGAAATAATCGGCCGGCGGCTGGCCGTCCTCACCACGCGGGAAACCTGCCTCCACCCACCGCTTGAAGCCCGCGCGGACCATTGGGTGTCGCACGCGCCGGTCGCCGTAGAAGCGACGCGTCAGCGCAAGCCCCTTCTGGCATACCCGAGGGTCCCAACGGTGGCTCGCCTGGTTGCCGTAAAGGTCGGTCGCTTTACCGTAGCCCATTGTCGGGCCTATCCGGGTCATCACGCCAGAGCGAACATAGGCGTTTAGAATGCAGTTATGCGTATCGTTGGGCGCGCAGAGGAAGGTGAAGAGCGAGTCGTAGTCCCAGATGTCGCGATACGTCTTCTCCCAGCCGCGGTTCGGATAGTGCGCCAAGGGGTTCTTAATCGTATCAAGGCCCCAGGCGTCGGTGGCAGAGGCGACGAAGGCACCGAAGCCGGCAGCGCTAGCCCACTGAAGAAACTCCCGTCGGGTCATCCCTCTCCTCATGGCCGCACCTCCCAAGTGGGTATAAACGACATAATCCTCATAGCGGTCCATTGACCTGCATCTCTGCCATCCGAAGGCTCCCACACCGTGAGGAATCCAGTGAGCCTCCGACGGTCAAGGTTGCTCTTATGCAATATCCCGGCGCGCAAAGGACATTTCCTCCAACGACCGCTTGTAGGGTGACTCGCCGGTCTTTCGAACCCGGCCCATCCCAAGCTTGAAGCGATAGTTGTTCGTAAGGGGGTCGACCACCCGCGCAACTAAACTGTTGGCCGGCTGCTTGGGGTCGAGGAAGTACATCCATGCCACGCCCTTGCGGACCGCTGGGGTGACTAAGGCCACGGCGTTAATCCTGGCCTTGGTCAGCTTTATGTGGCCTGCCTTCATCAGCTCCGTAAAGGTGAAGTCGTTGGGTTGGACGCCGTAGAACCCGCTGACTTGGACCGGAACGCGATCGTTTTCGGCAGCCACCCAATCCCCGCTTTCGATGCCCCGGGCCTCGGCGTCCTCCGGGTGGATTTCCATGAAGTTGACCGGCCATCGCTCGGTGATGTATGGCCGCCGCTCCATATCGTCGTAACCCGACTGCCAAATCTCGTTGATGCGGCCGTTGGTGATCCATAGCTCATCGCCCTTCGGCTTAAACCACTCGTAAAAGTCGGAAAAGAGACTCCAGGGAGACTTGATGAAATTGGCCTTGCCCGTTTGGGATTTGAAGGCTGTGAGGAACTTGGGCCAGATTGTGGGCCCCTCGGGCCCGCCCTCGGGCAGTTTCAGGGTGGAGTCGTGGAGTCGCTTCGTGCCAACGAGCTTTCCGTCTTCGTACCTGATAGGGCATTGGATACCTTCAGTCCCCATGCTCCTAAGCAGCTCATGGGCCCTCATCCCCTTCTTTTTAGCGAGCCAGACCAGGGGGTAATAGTCCGTGCGGGAGCCGCGCCCGAAGCGGGCCGATTCCTCGAAGACTTCGTTGGAGTCCTTCCAGTTGAATCCCTTAGAGCCCATCTTCTTGGCAAACTGGGCCGCAATCCACCAATCAGGCTTCGACTCCCCCGGCGCATCGTAGAACTTGGAATAAAGGCGAATTCTCCTCTCGCCGTTGGACCGGGTGAAGTCCTCTTCTCCCCACGTAGCCGCTGGCAGCACCAGGTCTGCATACTTCGTACCCAGCGGCTGGCGTAGATAGATATCCTGGAAAACGAGCATCATCCCGCCGTTGTCGACACGCTGCTTGAGAACCTCAACGGCATGCTTTGCATCTTTCCGCCTGATTTGATGCGGATTGGCAACAGTGCTGCGTTTGAAAGTCTCCTCCATGGCCTGAGAGGCCGTCATGGAGCCAACCCATGTAGTGCCAATGCACCAGCAGAACCGCACATTGCCCGCCTCGACCCACCTGTCGAGGTCGAGAGATTTCCGGCGGCGGCCCGGGTACTTCTCCGGCGACTTCTCCATGGGATAGCGGCCCCCTTTACGGCCTCCCCTCTGGTGGCCGCCGAAACGTGAGACCATCTGGCCCGGCCTGTTGCCCGCCCCGCAAAGCAATGCCAAGGAGCCGATCGAGGCGGTGTTTAGGTAGTTGTTGGACCAGTAGTTGCCCTTCTCGATTCCGATCGAGGTCTTAGGGCGCGACCCGTCTGGCCGCGGCTTGGCCATCATCTCCGCCGCCCGGACGATGTCGCCTCTGGGGACCCCAGTGATTTTCTCCGCGACATCGAGCTTCGACTCCTCCTGGGCCAGGATCCACTCCTTGTAGTCCTTAAAGCCCTTGGTCTCGAGCTTGCCCCACGTGGTTCGCCACTGCCACTGTGTGTTCCGGGTGCCCTGGCCAAAGCCGGAGTCGGTGCCCCACTTATTATTAGTGAACTGGGCAATCCACTCCTTATCTTCCCATCCGTTCTCCAAGATGACCCGGGCTATGGCCATGTGAAGCACGGTATCAGTTCCGGGAATAAGCCATAGGTGCAGTCCCCCCGTGGCCTCGGCATGAGCCACGCCCGTCGTCTTGCGCGGGAGGGCGTAGATCAATTTCATATTGTGCGTGTTAATTCCTTTAAGAATCCAATGGGTGAAGATGACCGTTTTGGTCTCATAAGGATCGGTCCCTGAGATGTAGAGGACGTCGGCGAGGGACCAGTCTTCGTATGAAGCTGAGAAGTTGTCAAATCCAACATCCCGGAACCCCGGGGTGTCGGGCGCCACGGATGGATTGTCGTGAAAGGCAAAGGCCGGTGTTTCAATGTAACTAAAGGCCAACTTTGTCAAGGCGAAAGTGTTCTCATAATAATGGTAGGAAAACATCTTCATGGCCCAGGCATGGACGCCTTGCGTGTCGAGTACGTGCTTAGAGACCTTGGCCATAATGTCAAAGGCAGTATCCCACGAAACCGGCGTCAGCTTCCCCCCCACCCGAAGGAGAGGACGCTGCAGGCGATCCTTAGTTGGCGTTTCGGGGTTAAAGACCTTTTGGGCGATACAGCCCCCGCGGATGCTGTGAGTCCCGCCAACATTGACCACCTTGCTATCGCCGTCTGGAATGACGACAACGTTGTGAAGGCGTCCGTCGGCCCTCACCACGTTGTGCATATTGGGGGTAACCCACTTACCGCTCAGCGGCGAGACGGGAAAATCTACGCCCAGTGCGTTTTCTTTGGCCTTGAGCCCCCCCTCCTTGCCCACCGGCCAGCGGTAGACCTTATACCCGCACGCCACAATGCAATAGTCGCAGGCCGTGGTGAACACCTTCGCATCAGGCGGTGGCAAGGGGACCTTGTCCTGCCGTTTGTATTTCCGTTCCGACATAATGTCCTACCTCCTCACCGGAAGACCATAACGGTCCCTATCTACTTTCCCGTATCAAGGTTATTGCGCTTGCCGTAAACCAGACCCAGAATCCCCGTGGCGTAGATGGTATCGCCCCGGACCTCCAAGACGACCTGGGGCAGAGATTCGGTGGCGTGGCCGGCGACGACCATCCCGTGCCGGGTCAGGTCAAAGGTGGTCAAGTGGAGCGGGCAGGGCCCCAGGACCTTATCTTGACTCTTGTATCTCCCGGCCAGGGGTCCTCCCATGTGGGTGCACAAGGTGCTGAAGGCCACGATATCTTGATCAGCCCCGACGCCTCCCGATGCGGGGGCACCCAATTTCACGAGCATGTTCTGCGAATACATATCTTTAAAGGGATAATTGAAGTACCTGGGCGCATCCGTCTTCAAGGCGCTGAGCTTCCCGACCTTTTTCTTCGGATATTTTGTCAGCGTCGCCGGGACCGCCTCTGCCCGACCTAGGAGGCCGGGAATCGAGGGCAGAAAGACGGTTGTAAGGGTAACGCTCCCACTGGCCAGCAGAAACTGCCGCCTGGTCATACAGGGTCTCTCTTGCGCTTGGTCTGAATTCATGGTCCCTTTTCCCCTCTCCCCGCAGCTCATCACTTATAGACCGCGTATTCGGGAAGCTTTGGAGGGTTCACGATGATTTGCTCTCCGCTCAAGCTCTCGAGGAACGCCTTTAGCGCCCCCTTTTCGTTTTCAGTAAGATTGAGTGGCTTGATTTTATTGGTCTTTGTACTGAACCCGTATAGGCTATGGATGATATCTTCTCCACCGCCCTTGTTGTAGAACTTGATAACTTCTTCGAGGGTCCTAAAGACCCCGTTATGCATATAAGGAGCGGTGTAGACCAGATACCGCAGGGAGGGAGTCCGGAACTTCCCCATATCCTCCTTGCGCTTCATCCGGTAGTAGAGACCCAGGTCGGTTTTCGTCGTCCGATAGATATCTTCGGTAACCCCCTTGGCGTATTGCTCAAACCGGAAGGTAATCTGGTGCTGGGCGTCCCTCTGAAAGGTGGGATTCTCTGGCACGCCTAAATTGTAGTATTTCTGGTCGGTTAGGAGGGAGCCGTTGTGGCACTGGACGCACCCGGCTTTACCCGAAAACAGGGCAAGTCCCCTTACGGCCTTTGCCGACATCGCCCCCTTGTCGCCCTTTATGTAGCGGTCGAAGGGGGTGTTTCGCTGAACGATGGTCCGCTCGAAGGCGGCGATGGCGCGCCAGGCGTCCTTGAGATGGGGGCTGCGTGTCCCAAAGACCTCCTTGAACCGCTTGACATATTCCGGGATCTGAAGGAGGCGGGCTTCCATCATATCACGCTCCCCGTTGCCCGCCACTGCTCCCCTTGCTGCCGTCTCCGCCTGGGCCTCCAAGCTTTTGGAGGAGCCGGCCCAGAACAGCTTATTGTAATACGCCGAATTGACTATCGTTTGGCAGTTACGCCAGTGCTTCGTCCCGGGATAGCCGTGACATATGTCCCCTCCGTCCCCCCAGCCCACTTGAGGGACGTGGCAGCTTAGGCAAGGAGTGCTGCCATCGCCGGAGAGGCGGTTATCAAAGAAGAGCAGCTTTCCCAATTCCACTTTGGCCGGCGTCGTGGGATTGTCCGGGGGGGTGGGTACCGGCCCCAACGGCCCGAGAGACGGGAAGGGTTCTTTCCCCGTGGCGATGTCAGGCCGGGGCGCCAGGAAGAGACCCAAAACGATAGCCAGGAGCACTGGGATGAGTATCCAAAATCGCACTCTCATGGGCTTTGCTTCTCCTCTGTCGACGAAACGCTGTTGCGCATCCCCTTTACTATCCGAGCCCGATTAATTCTTTACCTTGAGCCAGTTTTTGATAACCTCATATTTCGGTAACTCGGGAACCGCGACGACAACCTCATCCCCGCTGAGACTCTTTAGAAACTCCACCAAAGCCGCCTTCTCGCTGGCGGTGAGGCGAAGTGGTTTGAGCAACGGCGTCTTGTTTGGACTCTTTCCTCCACCTCTGCCGTAGAACTTAATTACCTCATCAAGGGTCTTCAGCATCCCATTATGCATGTAGGGCGCCGTCCGGGATAATTCCCGGAGCGTGGGGGTCACAAACTTTCCCTTGTCGGCCTCGACCTTTGAGACGGTGTAATAGCCCACGTCCTCTGTTAGGTGTTCAAACCCTGGAACCCCCATACCCAGAAAGAAGGAGCGCATACCGATGTGACGCAAGGGGTTTTTTACGATGTCGGGGTTGGTCGGAACCCCAAGATTGTACGGCTTCCCGTCGGAGAAATAAGCGCCGTTGTGGCACCGCATGCAGCCTGCTTTGCCCTTGAATAGGGCCAAGCCTCTTTTGGCCTTGGCCGATAGCGCCCTTTTGTCCCCCTTCATGAACCTGTCGAAGGGGACGTTCCGGGAGACCAGGGTCTTCTCAAAGTCGCGGATTGAGTTGCGGATTTTCCCGAAAGACGGCTCCGAATTCCAAGCGTTCTTGAACATCTTGACGTATTCTGGGATCTGCTTGATCCGCTCCTGCATGAGGCGCCCGTCCATGTTCATGAAGTGGCTCTCGGTGAGGTGGTCCCTGACGTGCGTTTCAAACGGGTCGGAGGAGAGACGGCCATCCCAGAATAAGACCTCGGCGTGGACGGCGTTGAGGACGGTCTTGGCGTTTCGGAAGTATTCGGAACCCGGGTACGCTCTGGATAGCGGGAGGCCGTCGGTCCAACCTTTGGTCGGCAAGTGGCAGCTGGCGCAGCTGAGGGCGGTGTCACCCGAGAGCCGCGAATCGAAGAAGAGATACCGCCCCAGCTCAACCCTCGCCGAATCAGGTTGTTTCAGGTCTGGAAGCGGGCCGAGAGGAGAATACTTCTCGGCCCCCCAGGCAGCGCTCCCGCCAAGCAGTGCCACCATGCAGGCGGCCACAACCAGTCGCTCAAGCAGGCACCTCTGGAAGATCCTCATCTTTCTTTTGCCCTCTGGGTGATAAGTCGTATCCGCATGGTTGTTCGCCACCCGACGCCTAGTTACGCTACAGTTCATTACTTTTCCTCTTTCGCTGTAACAAAGGAAATCGGTGCCGGAGTCGAAGGCTGAAGGTGTAGGCGAACGTGGCGAGCAAGACGAGATGAAGCCACAAGGCCGAAGCACCAATCGCTCCCGACGCATCTAAGGTGATCAAGCTCAACGGAATCAAGAGCAAGCCTGCGAGAAGCGGAAAGCCCCACAGGCAGTCCAGGAAAATCTCAAAGCGGCGAGAAGTACCCATTTTTACTAACCAAGAGCTCTCGCTCTCACCTCGGAACCCTCATTAGGAGCCAACCTGGATGGCTCCAACTATGGTCTTCCAATAAAAGTATGTTCGCCCTCCCGTTTGAGCCTTGACTTAAGTCAAGAGAATGCATTTTCTTGTCGGATCAAGGGAGGGAGCCCCCCGGCCGGCGCGCCGTCCGCGTAGGTGGGGCCCGCGATATCGGCGATTGTCGTCGATTCAAGGAAATCTATGTACTGCTCCCGGACCTGCTTAAAGGCATCATGCGCGGTGCAGGGATCATCGTCGGAGCACTTACGACCCCCTCCGAAAAAGCAGTCCGGCCGGGCTGTGACCCCGTCAAACAGCTCGACGACGTCGATGAGGGGGATCTGGTCGGCGGACCGGACGAGACGGTATCCGCCGCCCCGTCCACGACTCGCTTGCAGGATGCCCGCCCTGCTCAGGGTTCCTAAGATTTTCGAGAGGTAGTTGAGGGGCACCCCAGCTCTCGAGGAAAGGTCGCGAGCCAAAATCGGCTCCCTGGTTTCCGGGGAGGTGGGATTGGTCACGGCAGCAATGCTGGCTATGGCACGAAGAGCATGCTCGGACGTTGCAGAAATCATGGTAGCCTTATTTAATACTTGATTTATTCATCGATTTATCTATATTTATCTATATTAATAAGTGCCTTTAGATCTGATGTCAATAGGGTCGATGCATTTTTCCAAATTCATGAGCCCTCGTGTCACCACACGAGCGGCCGCCCATAGAGGAGGGTGAATGACGCCTCTCATCGATGGTTTGTTTTGCGTTGCTAAGAATCTTAGGGTTTCCGTGTCCGATCGCTGCGCATTGCGGCGCCTCTACTGCACTGATTCGTTAGAGGGTATACACATAATAACGTGCTTTCTCTGCCCAGGTTACCAGTGCAATCGACAGCCTTGATAGTGAGGAAGAACGTGGGGACTCCACATCGATCTTGAGCCCGTGCTAGCTAGCAGACGGATTGTTGGACCGACTGGAGATTTATTCTCAAGAAGGAGATGGGGATATGAGCGAGGAGCATCGTTCTTTTTTTGCCTCAGACAGAGAGGCGCTCGCGCCCGAGATTGAGCGTGAGATTCAGATTTTCGAGGTAGAGGTCGAGCGTTTGAAGCGGGGAAAAATATCGGAAGAGCATTTCAAGCACTTCCGCCTGAACCACGGCATCTACGGCCAGCGGCAGCCCGGCGTCCATATGGTGCGCGTGAAGATTCCCTCAGGGCTGCTCAACGCGACCCAGCTCGAGATGTTGGCCGAAATCAGCGAAAATCATGGCCACGGCTTAGCCCACGTCACCACCAGGCAGGACGTTCAATACCACTTCGTACAGCTAGAGGACGTTCCAACCATCATGCGCCGGTTGGCTTCGGTGGGGCTCACAACGAGAGAGGCCTGCGGCAACACGGTCCGCAACATCACCGCCTGCTCCTTGAGCGGGGTCTGCCCTGATGAAACCTTTGACGTGACGCCCATCGCTCGGGCTACGACGAATGCTTTCTTGCGACATCCTCTATGCCAGCAGCTCGGCCGCAAGTTCAAAATCGCCTTCTCCGGCTGCGCCGACAAGCCCTGCGGGCTCGCCCACATGCACGACATCGGCCACATCGCCAGGACCCGCGAGGTCGACGGCCGCACCGAGTACGGTTTCGAGGTATGGGTCGGTGGTGGCCTTGGGGCGCAGCCCCATCCGGCCAAGCTCTACAGTGAGTTCCTCCCTGCGGAGGAAATCATCCTGCACCAAGCGGGGATTCTGTCGGTTTTTCACAAAGGGGGCGAGCGGAAAAACCGCAATAAGGCGCGGCTTAAGTTTTTGGTCGCGAAGCTTGGGATCGAGGAATTCCGCCGTCAAGTGCATGAAGAGATTGAGGTGCTCCGGAGCGATCCCTACTGGTTCTCACGGCCTTTGGTGGTGCGGCGAGGGGAGGAGTCGCCCGCTCTGCCCGACGGGCCGCCCGGAAATGGGGGCACCTCGCCAGCCTTCGAGCTATGGTGCTCCACCAACGCCGTCCCCCAGAAGCAAGAGGGCTTCTGCTCCGTCTACATCACCTTGCCGATAGGCGATATAAATCCAAAACAGCTTCGGGCCGTGGCCTCCATTATTCGGAGATTCAACGGCGAGAACCTTCGGACGACCGTAGAGCAGAACTTCCTCATGCGCTGGGTGAGACGATCCGACCTCTGGGAGCTCTACCAGGCGCTCGACGAAGCGGGGCTGTCCGAGCCGGGGGCCGAGACGATGCTCGACATCACCGCCTGCCCCGGCGCCGATACCTGCATCCTGGGGATTACTTCCTCTAAGAGCCTCGCGCTAAGGCTGCGCGAGATGCTTGCCTCCAACGGCTCCGAAGCTGAGGCCCTCCCCGAAGAGTTCCGCGACCTCTCCATCAAGGTCAGCGGATGCCCGAACAGTTGCGGTCAGCACCACGTGGCCAACATTGGCTTTTTCGGCTCCTCTCAACGTGTTGGCAGCAACGTGGTGCCCAACTATCATCTGTTCTTGGGTGGGCAGAAGTCGGAAAACGCCAACTCGTTCGGCCTGGCGACCTTAAAGGTCCCGGCTAAGAACATCCCCGCCACGGTAGAACATCTGGTGGGCCGCTACCGGGACGAGAGGAGCGACGGTGAGAGCTTTAACGAGTGGGCCGAGCGGGTGGGCAAGAAAGGCATCCGCGATGGGCTGGCCCATCTACGGGAGGTCCCTGACATCAGCGAGCAGCCTGATTTCTACGTCGATTGGGGTGAAGAGGAACCGTTCAGCGTGGGGGTCGGAACGGGCGAGTGCGCCGGCCAATTGGTCCCCGAGGTGGAGCTGAAGCTGGGCGAGGCGGAGCGGGAGCTCTTTGAAGCCAACCTCCAGTACGAACAAGGGAATTATACCGAGGCAGCCCGAATGGCATATCAAGCCATGACGACGGCCGCCCGCGCCCTCCTTATTACCGAGGGCGTGGAGGAGTC
>JADFOP010000023.1 GCA_022562795.1 Nitrospinota bacterium | reverse complement strand
CAATGTTCGCTCCGATAATCGCCGAGCTGCTACAGCGCAACGACATGGAGGGCCTCGATCAGCTCTTCAAAATCGATACCCGTTGGGTCTTTACCCTCACCCTGCCCCTCTTTGTCCTCGTGGTTCTTCTTAGCCGGGACATCCTGGTCATCTTTGGCGCTCAGTTCACGCAGGGCAGCCTCGCCCTGATCATCTTGGCCACGGCCTTTTTCTTCAACTCTTGTGTCGGCTCGTGTGGTGCTATAATTCGCATGGCTGGCTGGACCCGCCTGGTTTTGGCCAACACCTTTGCGGTGAGTGCGTTGAACTTTTTGCTCAATCTCCTCTTAATCCCCCGCTTTGGCATATTGGGGGCAGCAATAGCGACCGGGTCGGCGATTGCTGTAAGCAACTCTTTGGGCCTCATGCAGGTTTGGTGGTTGCTGAAACTCTCTCCTTATGACCGAAAGTGGGCTAAACCGCTCGTTGCCGGCCTTGCTGGAGGCCTGGCAGTGGCGGGGCTCCAGTGGCTGGCGCCTGTGGCATCGCCCGCATGGAACCTTGCCTCGTCCACGGGAGTCTTTAGCCTCTGCTACGTCGGTTTCCTGCTCCTCCAGCGTCTCGAGCGTGAGGATCTGCTTATACTGCGGCTGTTGCGGGCCAGGGTCTTTGGCGGCGCATAGATCAGGATCTAGGCCGCACCATCGGGCGTTGTCCATCACAGGTTCTCTCGGCTATAATCCACGACAGTAGATCGAGGCTTCTATCATCTCACAAAGGTTGACCGGTATGAGAAAGGATGTAGTTGCCCCTCACGCTCCTCTGCCTTCAGGGGCGATTTCAGATGAAATATTAACTTTTAGGTCGGTTGGCCAGAGTTAAGATTGCCTGTGAAAGTCTCTCAGTATGATCTGTTGTTGCGAGGAGGCCCATTTGAATTATAATACAACCAAACTTCTTTTGTCCCGTTTCTCATTCGTGATATGGTCGCCCCTGGTATCCCTCAACCTCTAGGGACAATTTCTGGTCAACTATGTGCTTCCGCCAACAGAAATAGTAGGTTACTATTACCGGGAAAATCTCCCATCATCCTTTCTGGTTAGTGTGCTGGAGCCGTAAATGGAGCGTTGGTCGCGGTCTTGGGTGGCCTTCCTCATAATAGCCTTTTTGGCCAGCGGGTGTTATCTGAATGCCCTCGGCGGCTCCTTCGTCTCCGATGACCATAGAGACATAGTTGACAATACCCTACTATGGGCTCCGGATCGACTGCCCGAGCTTTTCACCACGCCTTTGCCCCATAGGGGAAAACGTAAGGATTTCATTCGGCCTATCACGACCCTCACCTATTTGATCGATCATCGACTCTACGGGCCCAATCCCTTCGGTTTTCATTTAGAAAATCTTTTGTGGCATACCGCCGCATCTCTATTGGTTTTGGTCCTCCTGCGGAGACTCTGGCCTAACGAGCCACTTATGACTTTTGGAGCAGCCGCCCTCTTTGCGGTCCATCCCGTTCACACCGAGGCGGTCGCATGGGTCTCAGGGCGCTCGGAGATCCTTGCCGCCTTCTGGGGACTTCTGGCCTTTTGGGCCCACCTGCGCGCCGACCGTGGGAAATCCAAAGCTTACCTCTGGAAAATTGCCGCGGTGGCGGCCTGGCTGGTGGCTCTGGGAGCCAAGGAGATGGCCGCCACCCTCCCCCTTCTGCTGTTGATGACTGACGCTCTCCTTGGCCGTCCCTCGGGATGGTGGCGCCCTGGACGCCTTGCAACACGATACGGCCCCTACATAGGGGGGGCACTTGCCTATGTCGCGCTCCGCTGGAGCGTGTTTCACACGTTCGGCTTCCCGGAGTCATATCAGGTATTCGTAGGAGCACCGCTGAGCGTCCGTGGGCCGACCATGCTCAAGGTGGGCGCCGCCTACGTCGGAAGGCTCCTCTTCCCGGTCAACCTGAACGCCTCCTGGGACGTGCCCAACGCCAGGGGGCTCACCGACGGGGCCTTGCCCCTCCTCGCCCTGGCTCTCATAGTAGGGCTCCTTGTGCTGGCCTGGGCTGTAAGACGGACAGCCCCACCCGTAGCCTGGGGGATTCTCTGGTCGGGGTTAGCCCTCTTTCCAGTCTCCAACATCGTTCCCATTGGAGAGCTGGGGGCCGAACGGTTTCTCTACTTCTCCTCGCTGGGGGCCTGCGTGGCTCTGGCGTGGGTGATGACCCGCGGGGTTAAGCCGCTGAAGGAGGATTCTTCACGGGCTCCCATTCCTCTGGCCGGGGCGCTAGTGTTAGCGGTGTTGGTCCTCTTCTCCGCGAACACCATTAAGCGCAACCAGGACTGGTCTAACAATTTTATCTTATGGGACAAGACGGTGCGCCAGTCGCCCCTAAGCTTCCGGGCCCACAACAACCTGGGCAGCCTGCTGGCGCGGAAGGGCCGCTACGCCGAGGCCGAGTCCCTCATCAAGCGGGCGCTGGCGATTAAAGAAAAAGCTCTGGGGCCTGATCATCCCTATCTGGCCAGGCGCTTGAACAACCTGGCGGAACTTTATCGTGCCCAGGGCCAGTACGCCAAGGCCGAGCCCCTTTACCAACGGGCGCTTGCGAATAATGAAACGGCTTGGGGACCTGACCACCCCAGTGTGGCCACGAGCTTGAACAACCTGGCGGTGCTCTACAACGACCAAGGCCAGTACGCCAAGGCCGAGCCCCTTTACAAGCGGGCGCTGGCGATTAAAGAGAAAGCTCTGGAGCCCGATCATCCCTCTCTGGCCACGAGCTTGAACAACCTGGCGGTTCTCTATCGTGCCCAGGGCCAGTACGCCAAGGCTGAACCGCTCTTCAAAAGGGCATTGGCGGTCCGTGAGAAGGTCCTAGGACCCAACCATCCCCGGTTGGCCACAACCCTCAATAGCCTGGCTTTGCTTTACCACGTCCAAGGCCAGTACGCCAAGGCCGAGCCGCTCTTTAAGCGGGCGCTGGCGATTCATGAGAAGGCCCTGGGGCCTGACCATCAAAAATTGGCAGCAATATTAGACAATTTGGCAGAACTCTACATAAAGATGGGCAGGGATGACGAAGCGAAGAGACTGCTCGAGCGCGCCGAGCAGATTCGGGCAGTGCAATAATCAACTCCCGGCCTCAACAAGTCATGTGAAATCTATGGCCGCGGCGCGCGCTTCAAACCAAATTCGTCATAGCGATTACGGTCCACAATATCTCGCTACGGCCAAGTTCGAGAGCAAGCGGTGCGGGTTTGCGCCGAGGCGCTAAAATACACCTAATATCGGAAAATCGCGGAAAATAGAAGGGCGCAAAAAAAGGACCTGCAACCCATAGAAATTGCAGGCCCCAAGATGGTGGAGGCGGGGGGAATCGAACCCCCGTCCGAAGAGGTTTCCCCGAGACATCTACATGCTTATCCGGTGTATTTGAAGCTTCGCCGCCCGCGCCGCCCCACCGACAGGGACACCGCCCGGGAGGCTAGCCGACTTAAATTAAGGACGGCTCCCGGCCCATCGGCGCCTGCCGGATCGTCCACCCCTGTAGTCTGACGCCCCTTACCGCCCCAGAGGCGAATGCGGAAAGGCACGGGCCACTGCTGGTTAAGCGGCCATTGCCAGTTGTGGATTGGCAGTTGTCATGTTCCGCGTATTTTACGAGGTCGCGGGCCTCGACATGCAGCCTCGACGTCATTCCTCCCCGTCGAGCCCTGTTCGCCCCCAAAAATCATCTCAACGGGATAATGTCAAAGAGCCCGGATGGGGCACTCTCTTAATATAACAACGCTTAAACAAAAACGCAAGGCGCCGGCGGTCGATCCCGCACACAATCGGAAGGCTGTCAACGATGGCTGTGGTCCTTTATCGCCCGCTCCATCTCCCGCTCCTGGACCCGGCGCTTGAGGACCTCCCGCTTGTCCGGGGCCCGTTTGCCCTTGGCCAGGGCCACCTCCACCTTGGCGAGCCCCCTTCGAAAGTAGAGCCTGGTGGGAATCAGAGTGAAGCCCCGCTCGACTACCCGTCCGATGAGCTTCTTAATCTCCCGCTTATGGAGAAGGAGCTTCCGGGGCCTCTTGGGCTCGTGATTCGTGTGGGTGCCGTGAGGGTAAGGGCTGATGTGAGCGCTCAAGAGCCAGAGCTCGCCGTCCACAACGCCGCAGTAAGCGTCGCTCAGGTTGCCCAGTCCCTCGCGCAGGCTCTTTACTTCGGTGCCCACGAGCACCAAGCCGGCCTCAAAGGACTCCTCCAGGTGGTAGTCGCGGCGGGCCTTGCGGTTCTCCGTTATCACCTGGATACCGCCCTTACTGCCCCGAGTCATCGTGCATCCCTCACAACAGGGTTCGGCCTTTACCTGTCTATCATCTCGCAGGACGCCCCTCTTTACAAGAATGCGAGCAACCCTCCGTTTTTGTCCCCGGGAAGCGTTTGGGGCCTGCCCGCTCCCCAATTAGCCCAAACCATCTCCTAAGAAAGAAGAAACCCACAAAACTCCAAAAGGTGGTATAATAAATTGGATAGGTCAACACCCCCCTCATCTAATCCAGGAGGAGATAATGACAATTGCCAAACCTGACGAGACGATTGTCAAAGAAATTGAAGAGCAACGCCCACCTTTTCCTGCCGGGCTGTTGAGTCGGCAGGAGAAAGATAGAATTATTGAGCGCTGTATCAGAGCATTATATCGTTGGTATACGGTTCGCTCACAAGAGGCCCGTAACTGGCACCCGGACTCATCATTCAACTGGCGCGCTCTACGCACTGATCACTCGCCTGAGCTGAATTCCGTTATCGAAGGTTTTTTTGCAATCGAACAGTATGTGCCAGACTACACCTCCAAGGCAACCCACATGATGCGCAAAAGTTACGGTCGCTCGCAATACCAACTGCGTTGGGGTGCAGAGGAAGAAAAGCACGCCGACCTCTGGCGGAACACCTTGCTATTCTTGCGCTTCCGAACGCCTGAGTGGATTGAAGATTACATGGACTTCTTGCGCAACGGGGAGTGGCAGCTGCCATGGGATGATGCTCTTCACTTGACGTTCTATACCGTCATCCAAGAGCGAGCTACGCAACTGAATTACCTGAATCTCGAACTAATTGCGATGGGCAAGAGCGACAAACCTGGATTTACAAACTCTGCTGACCCGGTGCTGGTCAAGGCCGCAAAAACGATTGCCAGAGACGAAGCCGCCCACTTCAATTTCTTTCTCGAACTTGCTCGTCTGTATCTGTACTACTATCCCGCCCAGGCGCTTGAGGCGTTGGTTGAAGTGATCAAGCATTTTGGGATGCCTGCTATGCACCTCCTTCCCGAGGAGTCACGCTTTGCCGAGGCACTTTACCAAGGCGCCATCTACGGCCCCCGCCAATATACTCGCGACGTCCTCCAAATGGCGCTCAAGAACCTCGGTATTCCAAACCGAAAAGCAATCGATGAGGGTATTAAGAGATCCCGCCAAGTGCCCGATCCTGATGGCAATATGCGCGACACGGTAATCGTCGACGCGCTTGACTACCACGCCGTAGAGACGGCTGTCATGAGGCTCTTTGATCGTGTCAGGAAACACGAAGAAAAAATTGGCCTGACGGAGATTGACCCGACGTACTTTGTACCTAGCGGTATTACTATTGAAGGTTAGATAATCCCAGAAGTCGTAATTCTGACTATCAGGCGGAAAAGTAAAGATTACAATTGAATTTGCCCATGTAGGTCGCATTCGAGCCGCGCTCACCTACCCTGGCCCGGGAAGACGCCCGGCCAAGAGTAGCTCGAACTCGTCCTCATTCAGGCAGCGTATCCCGTGGGCGAGGGCCTTAGTGTGCTTAGCACCGGAAGCGGCCCCGACTACGGCGTAGTCGGTCTTCACCGACACCGAAGAGGTGACCCGCCCTCCTCTGGCCTCGATGGCCTGGGTGGCCTGCTCGCGCGTGTAGCCTTTAAGGGTACCAGTCAGAATGATCGTCTTGCCCGCCAGAACCTCGGAGACTGCGGCCTCCGTGTGAGCTCGCTCCGTTAGGACCCCCACTGCCTCTAGCTTCTCAATAAGCTCAAGGTTTCTTGGCTCGGAGAAAAACCGGCTCAGGCTCTCGGCCATGACGGGGCCTATCTCTTGAAGCTCCTCTAGCTGGTCGGGCTTGCTCTTGGCCACCTCTATTAGGGCATCCAGGCCGGTAAAGTTCTCCGCTAAAATCCCAGCGCCCCGCTCGCCCACGTGGCGGATTCCCAGGCCGAAGAGCAGCCGGTCGAGCCCCCGCCCCTTGGAAGCCTCAATCGCCGCCACGAGGTTGGCGGCGCTCTTTTCGGCGAACCGCTCTAAGGGCAAAAGCTTCTCCACGGTGAGTCCGTAGAGGTCGGCAACATCCCCGACGAGCTTAGCCTCGATAAGCTGGTCCACAATCTTCGGCCCGAGGTGTTCGATGTCCATAGCCGCCCTCCGTGAGAAGTGGATAATCCGCTCGCGCTGCTGGGCGGGGCAGGCCGCGTTCGTGCAGCGCCGAGCCGCCTCGCCCTCAGCTCGGTGAAGGGCGGCACCGCACGCGGGGCAGGTCTCTGGCATGACGAAGGGTTTCTCGCGGCCCGTGCGTTTCTCGGTGATGACCTTGACGACCTTCGGGATGACATCGCCGCCCCGCTCGATCAGGACCGTATCCCCCTCCCGGATGTCTTTTCGGCTGACCTCGTCTTCGTTGTGGAGGGTGGCGCGGCTGACGGTGGCACCTCCCACCCATACGGGCGCGAGCAGCGCCACCGGTGTCACCGCGCCCGTGCGGCCCACGTTGACGTCGATTCTCTCGACGGTCGTCGTCGCCTGCTCTGCGGGAAACTTATAAGCGATGGCCCAGCGGGGATGCTTGGCCGTGGAGGCGAGCTTCTCTTGAAGCTCGAAGGAGTCGACCTTGACGACCATGCCGTCGGCGTCGTAATCGAACCGGCCGCGCTCTTCTTGGACGGCGAGGCAGTGCTCGATAACGGCCTCCACGTCGGGTAGCAGGCGGCGGCGCTCTATGGTCGGAAAGCCGGCGCCTTCGAGGGCCGCCATGGCCTCATCCTGTCCCCGGAAGGAGGTCGCCCCGGCCTCGGCGAGGCCGTAGATGAAGATGTGGAGGGGCCGGCGGGAGGTGATTCTCGGGTCGAGCTGGCGGAGGCTCCCGGCCGCGGCGTTCCTAGGGCTTACAAAGAGGGGTTCGCCAGCCGCCTCGCGCTCAGAGTTGATTTGGGCGAACGCCGAATGGGAAAGGTATACCTCGCCGCGGAGCTCAATATCGCCCGGCACGGCAGCGGAGGTGAACCGAAGGGGCAGAGAGCGGATGGTGCGAAGGTTGGCCGTCACGTCATCGCCCCGGCGGCCGTCGCCCCGGGTGATGCCCTGGGAGAATACCCCCGCTTCGTAACGGAGGCTAACGCCGACGCCGTCGATCTTGAGCTCAGCCGTGTAGGCAAAATCGACGTCGGGGAGCAGGCGACGCACCCTCCCGTCGAACTCCCGAAGCTCCTCGGCGCTGTATGTGTTATCGAGCGACAGCATGGGGCGGGTATGGGCCGCCGCCCGAAACTCGTCCACCGGCTCCCCGCCTACCCTATGGGTGGGGCTGTCTAAGGTTATAAGATCGGGATTGGCCTCTTCAATTTCCTTGAGCTCATCGATGAGCTCGTCGAACTCGCTGTCGGAAATCTCCGGGGCGTTCTCCACGTGGTACATGCGCTCGTGGTGGCGAATCTCCTCCCGGAGCTTCTCGATGCGGCTTTGTATTTCTGCGTTCATCGCTCGGCCCTGGCTCCTTCGCTATTCATTATTCATTTTAGCGAGCTCGCCCTAGATTAACCCAACGCCCTGAGATTCAATAGATACTCACCACTTTTCTTGGTTAGGATATTCATGGATTCAAGTTTATGAAGATCTCTCCTCGCTGTTCTTTCAGAAACGGATCGGTACAATAGTCGGAACAGTGGTTTCGAATATAAGTCATTAAGTGTAAATGGGGCAAGGTAGTCCAGGAGTATGCCTAACAAATCGTGTTGTCTCTGCGTAATCCCTCGCCCATTCCTGAGGGAGGCAAAATAATCTCTCATTGTAAAGAGTCTAATAAAGTGTGTTATTCTTCCTTTTATTTCCTCCAAAGATTCGCAAAGTCCCTTGAATACAAATTCAAGGAATGGTGTGACATCTTTCTCCTTATTCTTTATTGATTTAGAAAAAGCCCAGAAATATTCATCAATGTTCTTATAATAGTAATTTGACAACATTAACGGAGCGTACCAAATACCGGCCCCTCGCATGATGAGCGCTTCGATGAGCCTCGCTGTTCTTCCGTTCCCGTCTCCGAAAGGATGGATTATGGCTAGATGGTAATGGGCCAATCCCGCGCGTATTATTGGACCTAATTCCTTAACTTCTTTGGAATTTATCCACGTAACAAGTTCCTTCATTAGCATTTTGATGTCGTCTAAAATCTTTGGGGGGGTGTATATTCCTCCATGGTCTTTGTCGCCGATTTTAACGATGTGGCCGCGATATTTTCCTGGGACATTCTCCGGGTGTTCTATGCCTAGCGTAATCATTTTGTGAATTCGTCGTATGAGACCTTCAGAAATGCGATGGTCTTCCGTCTCGGCCTCGTCGAGGACCCGGTATGCCGCCCTGAGGTTAGAAATTTCTCTCTCAGCTATCTCTTCAAGCGTTGGCTCTCCCTCTGGAAAGAGTTCGAGGACTTCTCCAACCTGCTCTTCGGTAAGTGGATTCCCCTCGATGGCCGCCGTGCCAAAAATGGACCTTCTGATGACGTCCTCCTCCAATTTAGAGGCGAGGTCAGGCAGGATAGGAAGGTCTGCGATGGTTTGGTACAATATACTTGCGCGAATCTGTAGCTCTAAGATCGCCTCCGAAGAATAGTTCCTGCTGAAGGCAAAACGCCCAGACTTGAAGGTATCGACCCTTTTGACCTTGTTTTTGTCCACGGTTTTGTCCATGATTTTGTCACAGCAATCACAGTGTAATCAGGTACTAATATAGTACTAAGGTTAAAATATGTCAAGGAATTTGTCAGAGATAATGTTTTACGGCTCGAAGGTCACCTGGTAGCCGTTACGGGCGTGGGCGGATGGTGCGTAGCCGGTGGTGGTCGCCGGATTATAGGGTTCTTTGAGCCTATGGGAGGGAGGGTGAGGGTCAGGGGGAAAGGAATGATCGGGGGAGCGACGGACGCCTAGCCCGGCTTGATAGCCACGTAAAGGGTGTTCTCACCACGGCGAACGAGCAGCAGCACAGTGTCCATCCCGGCGTCCTTGCTCAGCGCCCGGCGGTAGTCCTCCGCCTTCTTGACGGTCTGGTGGTTGACCTCCACGATTACGTCCCCGCGCCGGATTCCGCCTTCCCAGGCGGGGCTGCCCTGCTCCACGTCCGAGACGATGAGGCCCTCGCTTCCCTTCAGTCCGAAGTGCTCCGCCAGCTCGCGGGTAATCTCCTGGACAGTCATACCGAGCCCTTGTTCCGTCAATCTGGCTTTGGCGAGCTTCTCCTCCTCGAGGGTCCCGATGGTTACAGAAACCGTTTTTTCCTTGCCGTCGCGAAGAAGCGTGGCCGTAGTCTTCGTCCCGGGCCTCGTTGCCGCCACCTTACGGGGCAGGGTGTCTATCGTCGTGATCTTCGATCCGTTAAATTCAATGATGACATCCCCGCGCTTGATGCCGGCCCTCTGCGCCGGGCTGTCTTCGAATACCTCCGCCACCAGGGCGCCCATGCTTCCTTCCAATCCAAAGCTCTTGGCAAGCTCCGGGTTCATGCGCTGGACCCCCACGCCGAGCCAGCCCCTCACCACACTGCCTTTCGTCCGGAGGTCCTCGATCACCCGGCGCGTGATGTTGCTGGGGATGGCAAACCCGATGCCCTGGCCGGCGGCTACAATGGCAGTATTGATGCCGACCACCTCGCCGGCTGTGTTGAGCAGCGGCCCGCCCGAGTTGCCCGGGTTGATGGAGGCGTCGGTCTGAATGAAATTGTCATACGGTCCGGTCCCAATGACCCGGCCCTTGGCGCTCACAACCCCAACGGTCACCGTATGGTCTAAGCCGAACGGGTTGCCGATGGCGATGACCCACTCGCCCACCCGGAGGGCGTCGCTGTCGCCCAGGTCGAGCGTGGGCAGCGGCTTATCGGCTTCAATCTTAATGAGAGCCAGATCGGTCTTCGGGTCGGTGCCGATGACTTTGGCGTCGTACTCGTTGCCGTTTTGGAGCTTGACCTTGATCTCGGTGGCCCGCTCGACCACGTGATTGTTGGTAATGATATAGCCATCCTTGTCGTAAATTATCCCGGAGCCCAAGCTACGGTGGGTCCGTTGCTGGGGGATACCCTCGAAGAAGCGCTCGAAAAACTCCCCGAAAGGGTCATGCTGGCCGCCCGGGAGGCGAGGTATTCGCGGGCGGATTTGTCGCATCTGGATTTGAGTGGTGGAGATGTTGACAACCGCTGGTTTCTTAGCCTCGGCAACTTTGATGAAAGTGTCAAAGCCGAACTCCGCCGCCGGGACCGTACCGAGCCAGACCAATACCATAGCTGTGGCCACACCCGCCTGGCAGAGGCGGCGGAAAACTCGTTGCGTTATCACTCCTTACTCCTCCTAAAGGCCGTTTTCTCTACCTATCTGTGTCCTAAACATTACCCAATAGATCCCCCAAGGGCTCTAGGGGATGGTTCTAGCCGTCGCCAACAATTCTTCATCGCTCACCTCCCCGACCATCGTGAATGTAACCGGCGGCCGTTCCCACTCGACCATGCCGAGGAGGCCAAAGCGGTAGAGCTTTCCCTCAGTATCCCCAAGCGCCACGGTGGTCGCTCGTGGACTCCCGGTGCGGCTGGGGAGCGCCCGGCGGCGTTGGAACAGGCTGATGGTGGATAGGCCGTCGGAGTACAGAATCCGAAGTTCCGCATTGGGCCCGTTGCCCTTCAGCCTGGCTCCAACGAGGGCGAATCCAGGCGGGAGAGTCTTGGGCTGGCGAACGGGAAAGCCCACGGCCTTGGGGATGTCCCTGGGTGAGAGGACCATTTCATCGGGCTCGGTCTCCAAACGGGTCGTCGGAGGGACTTTGAGCGCCAGCGCATCATCGGAGGGAGGGGAGCCGTAGGTGATGGAGGAGAAATAGGTCATGACCCGAAGTCCTTGGGAATCGTAAACCTCGGTCCTAAGGGGCAGCCCCTTTTCCCGATCAATCCATAGAGTACGGACCGGGCGGCCCACGCCAAAGCGGGGCGTAAACTTCGCCACCATGCAGGAGCGCCCACCCATCCTCGCATCACCCTGAAGAATTTCCATTCGGTAGTTCTTCATAAGGAGGGCCAGGTTCCGCAACGCCAGACGGCGGCGTAGTGGCTCGGAGGGGCTCGACCGTCTGGTAACCAAGCCTTTCTTGGGACGGTATACCCATTGGTAGCGGCCGTCGTCGATGACGATGACGGGTGCTCGGGCGCCGCTATATTCCCGCCGCTCGCCCGATGGGGTATGAGTTATTCGGTAGGTTGTGAGCTTGGGGGTGGAGGAATAAAAGTTGAAGACGTGTTTTTGGCCCTGGTAGGAAAGGGTGAGTTGAGCTCGTGTGAGCTTCTCAAGAACCGCTGTAACCTCATCGGCGGCTGCAGTGCCCGCAAAGGCCACTCCCGCAACCATTGCGAGGGCCAGAGCCGCCGTTAGGCGCCTAGCGACGGAAGCCCACATACTCAACCATTCCCTGCGGGCCCACGGGCGGAGCGCTGTTCGCCTCCCTGACGTGCACCTCCAAGTAGTGTTCCACTGAAGGAGGCTCGGACCTATAGGCCACGGAAACCGCAGTGGGCTCAACCGGCTTAAGCTCGTATATGCTCAATAGCTCCTGGTTGACCGATCCGCTTGCAAGAAACCAGACCAAGGCAAAGCTCGCGGCGGCGGCGGCGGCCAGGGCAGGCCAGGCGAAGGGCCACCGGCGGACGGGCCGGATGTTGGCCGCCACTCGAGCAGCGAACATCGGCGGGGGATGGGGGACGGGAGCCGATTCGAACCCTTGGGCCACTAAGGCTTTCAGGGCCGATAGCTTGTTGGCCTCCCGCAAGCACACCCCACAGGATTTCAAATGATCCTCAACGGTGGCCGCCTCGTCGGGCGCCGCCTCGCCGTCAAGGCGTGCGGAAACCCATTCCTGTACTTTCAGACACGTCGTCACGAGGACGTCCCTCTTTCGCGCGCCGGAGCGGGCAAGAGGTCCTCAAGGAGCTCTTTTAGATGCTGTCGGGCCCGAAATAGTCGGCTCTTAACGGTGCCCACTGGAAGCTCTACCACCTCGGCAATCTCCTCGTAGCTTAAGTCCTCAAGCTCCCGCAGGTAGACGATTGTCCGGTACTGCTCGTCCAGCCGATCGATCGCTTCCCTCACCCGACTGGCGAGCTGTCGACGGGCAGCAGACTCTGCCGGCCCGACGTCAGGATCGACCAGGAACTCAAGTCCTCCCAGGTCCTCAAGGGATGCTTCCTGCCTGCGCCCCTTGGAGCGCAGGGCGTTCAAGGCCGTGTTCACCGTGATGCGGTAGAGCCAGGTGTAGAAGCTCGACCCCCCACGGAAGCTCTTCAGGGACCGAAAGGCCTTGAGGAAGGCCTCTTGGGCGATGTCCTCTACCTGGTCGGTTCCGCCTATAATGCTATAGACGAGGGAGAAAACCCGGTCCTGGTATCGACGCACCAGCGTCTCGCAGGCTTCCTCATCACCGCCGAGGCACCTCTCAACCAGGAAAACATCCTGATCCACCGTCTCCTCGCTTCCTTTATCTCTAGCTCGGAAGCGCGTTCATCATCACTTGCTTAGACACGCTTTCCGGGGTCAAAAGTTCCCAAAACTCGACCGTCGGGGCCGAGCTGAGGCGGCAGTCTACCATCGTGATTCTTCAAGTGTCAAGCTACTCATTGATTTTACAAGGGATACTCCTCTAACATAGATATTGGAGGAGGTGGAGACCGCTCGGGCAAATAAACTGTGGTGGGTCTGTTAGAGATTGCCGATTGAAGTGGTCGGCTCCTAGGGTGTGGCTTCAGAAGGCGAAGGTTCGGAGGCTGGCTCGATCAATTGAGTCTCAGGAGAATCTTCGGTGGGCTCGGGTTCTGCAGGCTCCGACTCAGGAGCCTCGGCGGACTCGGTCCGAGCGACGGCTCTGGCGTACTCGTCGAGAACCCGGATGGATATCTCCTTCCGAAGGCTTTCGCTCTTGGGCTCGACCAAGTCGTAGGTGGTCTTGTCGCGGCCCAACTGGGAAGGGTAGGCAACGGTTAGCTCGCTGTTGCGGTCCTTCATGATCCGCAGGCTTCTAAGCACGAGGGCGTTGTTGAGGGTGATGGTGGCCAAACCTCGCACCCCGTGGCCGAAACCATGAGCATCGATGGGCGTTACTTCGCAACTGGTGATAACGAGGCGTTTGCGGGCCTGGTCGCGTCCATCGCGGGGTCGCTTGCTCGTCTCCATGCTCGTCGTTCTCCACGTCCCATCTGAAGAGTGGGCAGTATAGGCCAGCGGCGCTGCGGGTGCAAGGGCTTTTCTCACCCCCCGGCAGGTAGCGCGCCTCAGACCGATTGGGAGAAGCGCCCTCCGTTGACACCTCAGCGGGCTCCATGGTAGCGTGAGCGGGCCATGATCTCCCGAGCGTTGCTCTACGCCATTATCGGACTTATCGTCCTCCAAATCGTCCGGACCCTATTTAGGCCCCAGCTGCCCGGGAGCAAGCCGAGACGCCGTGCGCCCCAGCGCGGCCCAACCGAGGAGCTATTGGTTAGAGACCCTCAGTGCGGGGTCTACCTGCCGATTGCAGCGGGCATAAAGAGCACGGTCCGGGGCGAGGAGCACTACTTCTGCTCTAAGACCTGCCTCAAGGCCTACCAGGAAGGCATCGAGGCATAGAGTTGTTCCTCATTCCTAAAGCCAACTCTTAGCCTAACTTGAGAAACCGCTCCACGACCTCCTCGACGGCTGCCTCGTTGTTTGTTCGCTCGAGCACCACATCGGCGGCCGCCCTGCAGGCCTCATGAGCGTTGGCCACAGCCACACCCAGGCCCGCCTCGGCAATCATCTCGACGTCGTTGGGCTGGTCACCAACAGCGATTACCGCCTCCATGGACGTATTGAGGCTGCGCGCCACCACTTTGAGGGCCACACCCTTATTGACGTTGGGAGCGAGACACTCGAGGTAGTTCGTCTGGCTGCGCACAAGCCTCGCTTCGCCCGCCACCAGGGGCCCCCACCGGCGCTCCAGGTCGTCGAGCACGGAAGGCTCGCCGATGAAGAGGAGTTTGACGGGCTCGCCGCTCACCGCATCGGAAAGGTCATCGACCTCCCGTGCGGTCAAACGCTCGCGGTCCAGGAAGGAGCGCTGGGCAGGGGTCTCCTCGGCGATGAGGATCTCCGAGCCGATATAGAGCTGGGCGCCAACGGGATGGTGGCGGGCCAAGCCGAGGAGCCGGGAGGCCAGCTTAGGCGGCAGCCGCCCCAGGACGGTCTGCTGGCCCAGCCGAGGGTCGTGGATCAGCGCCCCGTTGTAGAGGACGACGGGTGCGGTAATCTGAAGCTCCGACAGGTAAGGCCAGACCGAGGGAAGCATCCGGCCGGTAAGCAGGGTGACCTCAACCCCGCCGGCGCGGGCGCGCTCCAGGGCGGCCCTATCGCGGGGGTTGACGGCGAGGTTGTCGTCAAGCAGCGTACCGTCGAGATCGAGGGCCAGAAGCCCCCAGCCGTGAGACTCCAATGGTCCTTCTCCCACAAGGGGTTCCGGATGAAGGAGGAGTATACCACAACCCGCCTTGACAGGGCGGGGTGGGCTGGCCTAGATTGGAGGCGTTTAAGGGGGCTGGAGGCCGGATAAGATGGAGAGAGAGAGGAGCCTCGTAGCGCCCCTTCCCTACTCTGTATCTCAGAAAAAGGCCGGGACCACCAAATGGCGGAACTCAGAGAGAAGTACGAGAGGCTTCAAGCGGTAATTGGAAATATGGGGCGGGTGATGGTCGCCTTCAGCGGCGGCGTTGACTCGACCTTGCTTCTCAAGGTGGCGCACATGGCTCTGGGAGAGAAGGTGCTGGCGGTGACCGCTTCGAGCGAGACCCTCCCGAGCGCAGAGCTTGAAGAAGCCAAGGCGTTGGCCCGCTCCATGGGGGCGGCCCACCGGGTTATTCGGACCTACGAGCTACAGCGGCCCGGCTTCGAAGACAACCCCCCGGAGCGGTGCTACTTCTGCAAAACAGAGCTATTCGAACGGCTTTCGGCCCTGTCCAAAGAGCTAGGCTACGAGACCGTGCTCGACGGCTCCAACGTCGACGACCTTGGCGACTGGCGGCCAGGCAGGAAGGCCGCCCGCGAGCACGCGGTCCGAAGCCCACTCCAGGAGGCGGGCCTCACCAAAGACGATATCCGCACCCTATCGCGCGAGCTCGGCCTCCCCACCTGGGAGAAGCAGTCCTTCGCATGCCTCTCGTCGCGCTTTCCCTATGGAGATAAAATCACCGTGGATAAGCTCAAGCAAGTGGACGCCGCCGAAAACGTGCTGCGCTCGCTCCAGTTCACCCACTTTCGGGTCCGCCACCACGGAGACATCGCCCGGCTGGAGCTAGGCCCGGCTGATTTCGAGCGCCTCTTTCGCGACGGCCTCGTCGAGCGGGTAACCAAAAGCCTCAAGGAGCTCGGCTACTGCTACGTGACCCTCGATCTCGAGGGCTTCCGCTCGGGCTCGATGAACGAGCCTTTGCTCAAGCGCAGCCGCCTATCTGACGAGGCCTGAGCTCACGGACAGCCTTTACGGCTGTCCGCCTTACCAAAGTCGAGGTGGCCCCACACCCCGACACCTTTTAGCATTGCTTTCTATAGGGACACCCTTAATGGGTGTCCGTTTTTTTCGGACAGGGATAAACCCCGTCCCTACATCGTCTGCCCCATTCTCAATAAAGGCCGAGTCCGCCGTTCTCATTATCAGGGTGATAATTGTAATATTTTCCCGCGTTCCCTCGTCATCAATGTATGCGACGAGAACATCCCTCACAAAGAACATCTCCCCGCTTGCAAGGTTTCGATTATTCTGAGCCCAGGTGCTACTTTGTCACCATCTGCACCCTTCACCAACGGAACGTCTTCATCGATTCCCCCCTGAACCGAGCGCTTCTTACCCTCCTTGTGAACCACGCTCGCAGAGAGCGCGTCATGCTCCACGCCTACTGCCTCATGCCAGACCACATCCATTTGCTCGCGGAGATGCCGGGTGACGGTCTTTCCCTTACGGATTGGGTTGGGCGATTCAAAGGGCTCAGCACCCGTCTGGCATGGAGGACGGGCCTGCCAGGGAAGCTTTGGCAAGGGAGATTCTACGATCACGTCCTTCGGCGGGAAGAGAGCATCGAGCGAGTAGCAGAGTATATTGTCCATAACCAGGTGCGCAAAGGGATGGTCGAGACATGGGAGGAATACCGCTGGTCTAGCCTGGGTATCCCAGATCCCAACCTGTAGGGACAGCCCTTGTGGCTGTCCGTCGTTTCGGACAGGGATAAACCCTGTCCCTACGCAAGGCTCGCCCTTCATACGCACGGACAGGGACAAGCCCTGTCCCTACAGGGGCTGCCCCATTCCCCAAACAGGCCGAGGCCCCCTGCCCGTGAAGAGCAGGGGGCCTCGGGAAAGAGTGAAGGAGGCAGATGGTTAGAACTGCACCAGCAGCTCCACCTCGATGTTAAAGGCCTCGTCGTCGCCACGCTCGTTGGTGATTTCCCCTTTAGGGCTACAACCAGTGATAGGGGACCCGATATGAGCAGGGGTGCTGTTGACGCTCCCTTGACTGTCAATGGCGTTGATGCACTGGGCCACTTGCTCAGCACCGTCACCCGGCCAGAAGACGGCCGCCGCCATGGTCAGCGTCACGTGCTTGTTGTAGGTGTAAGTGACCTGGCCGTTGAGCTCCCAGCCGACCTCGTCGTCAATTGTAGTGACGAGCCCGGACGAATCGGCAACCGCGTTGGTGAACGTGGTGTTGGGACAGTCAGCGCTACCGTCGCAGTTTACCGTAGTCACGATCCCGTCCCTGTACTCGAACTGCTTCTCCGAATCCCACTGGAAGTAGACGAGGTTGAGGTCGGTCTTGATCTTCTTCGTCGGCCGACCCTTAAGCCCCGCAAACACGGCGATGATGCCCGGCTGGGTGAAGAACTGCCGGGACGTCGGGCTGACGCCGTCCGCCGTGAGGGCGTCGTCGGAGATTTCAAGCACGCCGATCGAGTCGTCCATAATGATGCCGCGCGTGCCGAGGAGGTTCTCGTTGTCGGACGCTATGGGCGCCCAGGCCTCTGCGTCATCGTCGAGCGGGTTATCGTCACCCGACATCCAGATGATACCGAAGTGGGGCGTCCAGGCGCCGAGCTTCACGCCGATGTCGACGGCAGCCATGAAGGCCGAGACATCCTGCTCGCGCTGGGAGTCCACGGACGAGTCGTCGCCGATCTCACCCAGGGCCGCGGCGAACTCGCCGATGAAGGAGACAGGCCCAAAGGTGCCCTTGGCGATGACGCCCGGGTAGTAAATGTTCTCGTCAGCCACCATGACGGTGGTATCGTTCGAGAAGTCGCCGTTTACGCCCCTGCCCCACCGAGCATCCTTGACTGCGGTGCGGTTCCGGACGTAGCCGAAAATCGGGCTGACCTGGAAGGAGCCGAAGTCGAGGTCCACGCGGGCCAGGTAGTAGTCCTGGTCGCCGTCGCGGCCAGCTTCGTGGCCGGAGATGCCGGCGTTGTTCGACTCATTTTCCTTCAACCACCAGAATGCCCACGAGATGTTACCGTGGGTGGCGTAAACTTTGATCCCCATATCGTCATCGGACCAGATCAGCCGGAAAGGATCGAGCTGGTCCCACAGAGGGGCGCCAAGCTTGACGCGGACCGGCGTGTCGTAGATTTTGATGTCCGCCCAGGCCCTCTCTATCTGAATGTTGACTTGCTCCTGATCCCCCAACGGAACCTCGTTTCCTGCGCTTTCCAGGGTGATCCGCGCCTTCCAGATGTCGCCCTGGGAGCCCTGGAAGATGAGACGCGTTTCTTGGGTGAAGAACCCGTCTGTCGCGTGTTCACCCCTGAACAGTCGGCTCGTACAGCCGTCGGTCAGGCCGTTGTCGAGGTCGTAGTTGTCCCGGACCTCGTAGTCGTTCTCTTGCTGAATGCCGAAGTGGAGCGTGATGTCTCCTGAAGCCTGCACCGCTGCCGCACCCTGTGCCGGGTAACCGGAAGTGGCGAGGAAAAGTACCAGGAGCGTGCCCACGCTCGCGATAAATACCTTCCTCATGACTTACCTCCTATCCAATTCCATTAGTTGAAATGTTACTTACTTGACCCATTCCGACCGTCTCTGGTCGGTGTGAAAACTTCCCCCTTAGGGGGTCCTCCTTTTTCCCACCTCCTTTCCTTCTGGATTGACCCAACTTGGTAACTTCTGTCATGATGTTTTTCATTTGAATTATGAACCCTGTCATATTGTCCAAGAGTTACATGAAATATAATCCATACTGGGTAATCTTGTCAAGGAAAAAAGGGCCTTCGAGAGGATTTTTTTTTGCCCCGCCCGGAACTTATTGAAAAAAAGAAGGATAGGAGGGAAAATTTTTTCGGATTTTTAAGGTAGAAAGTCAATTTTCGGACAGGTAACCATAAAAGGGTAGTTCCGCCTCAGGCGGACCCCTGACCCCGACTACCCGGAGATGTAGGGACAGCCCTTGTGGCTGTCCGTCGTTTCGGACAGGGACAAGCCCTGTCCCTACACAAGACCTGCCCTTTAAGCCCTCGGACAGGGAGCGACAAGTCCGCCTCAGGCGGACCGACTACCCGGAGATGTAGGGACAGTCTTTATGGTCCGCGTAAGACGGAGCCAGCCCTATCCCCATGGGGGTGAAGAGACGCCGGAGGCGGGCCTGGGAATGGCGCTTGCACAGTCTACTTGAATTATGTAATGTTTCACACACACCACTTCTCCAGTCCAAGCTCGCAGTACCGTCGAAAGTCGCGAAGCCAACTGAGGGGGGCAAGGATGCAGAGCTCTAGGCCGAGGTGACCTTCAATAAATGGCTCGGCATTTCTCGTTGATCCATTGTAATGAGGTGGTTGCGCTCCATGAGGACAATTGATGCCGCTTCGGAGACCGCTTTGAAAGTGATTCGGGCTTAAAAGGAGACCATACTGCCCGACACTGACAGGCCCTAATGACATCACCCACCATAAGTCCTGCACCCTCCCTGCTCCGGCGCTTGGGACCATTATTGCTCGTGGCCGCCGTGGCATTTGGTGTCTTTGCCAACAGCCTCCAGAACGAGTTCATCTACGACGACTGGGTCTCCATCGTTCAAAACACCACCATCCGCTCCTGGTCCAATATGTGGGAGCTTGTCAACCCCACCTCCACATACAATCGAACCTTCCATATTTTCTCATACCGACCGCTGGAGAATCTCTCCTGGCTTCTGGCCTACACCCTCTTTGGCCTCAACGCACCTGGCCATCACCTCTACAACATTTTTCTCCACGCTCTCAACGCCATGCTCGTCCTTGTGGTCCTCCGACAGCTGACCTCCGATGAAGTGGTTGCCCTCGTTGGGGCCCTGGCCTTCGCCGTCCACCCCATTCACATAGAGCTTGTCCAAGTATCGGCTATGCAGGTGGACCTATTAGCGACACCCTTCTTCATCGCCGCCCTATTGTGCCATCTTCGCCTTCGAGACCGACCTAACAACTGGCCTCTGGTCTGGGCGGGCCTTGCGGCGGTGAGCTACTTTCTGTCGTGCACGGGCAAGGAGATGGGCGCGACCGTACCGCTGGTAGCTTTCTTCCTCGACGTTCGCAAGGACAGGCCGAAGGCATTACTAAACCGCCGAGGTGTTCTGCCTTATATTGGCTACACTATTGCTGCTGCTTTCTATAGCTGGCTTCGTTTCGGGCTGTTTACCAACGTCCACCAGGGGGATACCTACCTGGGCGGCTCGCCCTTGGCAGCCCTGCTGACCACAGGCCGGATTTTCATCGCCTACCTAGGTCACCTACTGTTGCCTTTCAACATCCGACCCGATTATGTCATCACCCCGTCGACGGGCCTTGATGCCGCCAGTATCGTTTCGTGGTCGCTTCTGGCAGCCCTGGCGGCCTTGGCGTGGTTCGCACGCCGTCGCCATCCAACTCTTACGCTGGGGCTCGCGTGGCTCGGTTTGACACTCATCCCGGTCACTAATCTGGTCCCTATTCGCACTCCCATGGCGGATCGCTTCCTCTATCTGCCCTCAGTCGGTTTCTGCGCCATCGTGGGTTGGTGTGTGGTCGAGGGGGGCCGGGCCGCGAAAGAACGGTGGGGTGTTCCGGGTGGACGAGCCGTCGCCACACTCGGTACCTCGGTACTCGTCGCCTGGGCATCCATCACCTTGACGCAAAACACCATGTGGCGTGACGACATCACATTGTGGAGCGAAACGGCGCGTCTTGAGCCCGACAGCCACAAAGCTCATCTCAATCTGGGCGTTGCGCTGGGGCAGAAGGGCCGATACGTTGAGGCCGAAGAACAGCTCAAAGCCACTATCCGTCGTTGGCCCGTGGAGGGCAAGGCCTACTTCGCGCTGGGGAAAATCTACGTCGACCAGGAAAAGGACGAGCAGGCTGTCGAGTTTCTTCGCCGAGCACTACCCAACTTGCGACCACACTGGTCCGCCTGGGCTCACTTCAACCTGGGGCTCCTATACCAGCGCCAGAACCTTAGAGAGCAAGCCAAGGCGGCCTACCGAGAGGCAATCCGGTTTAGGCCGAATTTCCCCTTGGCGCTCAACAACCTCGGACTTTTGTGGGACTCGGAGGGCAATTATACCGATGCGGGGAACGCTTTCCATCAAGCCATAGCTTCAGACCCAACCTACGCTTCTCCCCACTACAACCTGGGGCTCCTATACCAGCGCCAGAACCTTAGAGAGCAAGCCAAGGCGGCCTACCGAGAGGCAATCCGGCTGGAGCCGAACTCCCCCATGGCGCTCAACAACCTCGGACTCTTGTGGGTCTCAGAAGGCAACTATGCTAGGGCCGAAGGAGCATTCCGCCGGGCCATAGCCGCCGACCCGAGCTACGCCCGGGCACACTTCAATCTGGGTCAAACATATGAGCGCCAGGGCCTTAAGGAGCAAGCCAAGGCGGCCTACCGAGAGGCAATCCGGCTGGAGCAGACCTACACTAAGGCTCTCAACAATCTGGGAATATTGCTGGAATCCGAGGGAAACTATGCTAAGGCCGAAGACGCATTCCGCCGGGCCATAGCCGCCGACGCTCGCCACGCTCGGGCCCACTACAACCTCGCCCAACTCTATCTCAAACACCTCGGGGCTCCAAAGAAGGCACTTCACCACCTGGAGGAAGTCATCCGCCTCGAACCCAACCACCCCCGGATTGAGCAAATCCGGGCCCTTGCTCACCAGCTTCGGCAAGGAGGCTAGGCTCCCTATGAGCAATCCTTTTGCTCTGTGAATATGCTACGTATAGACGATGAAGGCGCAAATTCCTCTTAGGTGGCCCGGATTAAGATTTCCCTGGAACTCCGAACTTCCAAAAAAGTTGAAGAGGAGGTGAGCCGGGATTAACGCCGCCCCGACTGTGGCTGTACGCCTGGGAAGGGGTGAATCCTGGGACAGAGTGTCGCAAGTCCGCCTCAGGCCCGCCGGAGGAGGGTCACTAGATTCAGTCTTTGTCCTGGCCGAGCTTGCGGTAGATGGTCCGCGCGGCGATGCCGAGAGCCCTGGCGGCCGCCTGTTTGTTGCCCCGGTAATGCTTGAGGGTCTCGACGATGACCCGTTTCTCGATCTCTTCGAGCGTCGCTCCCATTGGGATGACGAGCTTTTTCTTCTCCTCGCCCTCCAGGCGAACCTCTTCGGGGAGGTCCTCCTCGGTGATGAGGTCTCCTCGGCAGAGCACCACCGCCCGCTCGACCGTGTTCTCCAGCTCCTGAATGTTTCCGGGCCATGAGTAGTCGGCAAGGGCGTAGGAGGCCTTTTTCGCCAGGCCCTGGACTGCTTTGTGGTTCTTCTCGTTGTAGAGCTTCAGGAAGTGGTCGATGAGAAGCGGGATATCCTCTTTGCGCTCGCGCAGAGGCACCAGGGGGATGGTTATGACGGAGAGCCGGTAGTAGAGGTCCTCGCGGAAGCGCCCGGCCTCGACCTCGGCGGCCAGCTCCTTGGTGGTTGAGGCGACGAGGCGGACATCGACCGTTCGTGCCTCGGTGGCCCCGAGAGGCTCGAACTCTCCCTCCTGGAGGAGCCGCAGGAGCTTGACCTGGACGGCGGGGCTCGTCTCGCCGATCTCATCAAGAAAGAGGGTGCCGCCGTCGGCCTGCTCGATGCGGCCCGTCTTGCGGCCCGCCGCCTCCGCCCCCTCTTCGGAGCCGAAGAGCTCTGCCTCCAGGAGGGCGTCCGGCAGGGCGGCGCACGCCACCGTTACGAAAGGCCCCTCCGCCCGCTCGCTCCACCGGTGGAAGGCGTGGGCGAAAAGCTCCTTGCCTGTGCCGCTTTCGCCGACCAGCAGGGCGCTCGCCGAAGAGGCTGCCGCCTGGCGGGTAATCTCCAGAGATTGGCGCAGGGGCCGGGAGGTTCCGACGATGCGCTTGGTGAGATGGAATGCCTCGAGCTGCTCCTCGAGGCTTTTAAGCTGGGCCTCCCGCTCGGCCACAGCCTCCTCCAGGGCCCTCTTCTCCCTAAGATCCCTGAGCACTACGATCGTGCCCAGCATCTTTCGATTCTGCAGTATCGGGCTGAGGGAGGCCAGAGCCGGCAGGGGCTGCCCGTCCGAGTCAATGACGTAGAGCTCCATGGGCTCGGGTCGATCTCCCCCACGGAGGGCCCGCAGGGCCGCCTCGAGCCGGCCTCGGTCCTCGTCGCCGAAAAACGCCTCGGCGGGCCGCTCAAGGACCGCATCACGCTCCCTGCCGACCAGGCGGCAAAAGGCAGGGTTCACCTCCACCGTGAGGCCGGCCTCGTCTAGAATCCACAGCGGGTCGAGCATGCGCTCCAGGTAGAGGTCTTTTCGGACGAGCTCCTGGTGGGCGGCCTGGAGGCGATCCCAGTAGACCTTGGAGCGGATGAGGGTCGAGACCCGGGCGATAAGCTCCCGGGCCTTGAACGGCTTGGTTAGGTAGTCGTCAGCGCCGCTTCGCTCCAGGCCCTCGACGATGGAGTCGATGTCGTCGAGTACGGTGACCATCATGACAGGCACGTAGTCGGATGCCCCTGTGGCGGCCTTGATGCGCTGGCAGACCTCGAAGCCGTTCATGCGGGGCATCATGACGTCGAGCAGCACGCAGTCGGGCCTCTGGCGCTCGAAGAGCTCCAAGGCCTCTTCACCGCTGTAGGCGAGCTGAGTGATGTAGCCTATGCGGCGAAGGTGCTGGTCAACCAGGTCGACGTTATCGGGCTCGTCGTCGACGATGAGGATGGTACGGGCCTCGTCCATAGATGCTCAGGCCCCCTGGGCCTCAAACTCCTCCAGCACCCTTCGAACGTGGGCGCGCAGGTCTTTTGGCAGGATGGGCTTTGCCACGTATGCGTTGCAGCCCGCCTCCAGTGCGCGGGCTTCGTCGCCCTCCATGGCGAAAGCCGTCAGGGCGATGATGGGGATGGCCTTGAGGGCAGGGTCGGCCTTGAGGCGCCGGGCCGCCTCCCAGCCGTCCATCTTTGGCAGGGCCAAGTCCAGGAGAATGAGGTGGGGCTGCTCGGCCCGGGCCTTCTCCAGCCCCTCCTGCCCGTCTCGGGCCTCCACGACAGTATACTCACTCTCCAGAATCTGCACAACCAGGTCGCGGTTGTCCTCCACATCCTCAATCAGGAGGATGGTCTTCACGGCTAGCCTCCTGGCCGACCTTGACGGCGGCTGCTTCCAGGGCCTCCGCCATTCGGGGCAGAACCGTGAGCGGCAGATTCACGATGAATGTGCTTCCCCGGCCCGGTTCGCTCTCCAACGCGATGGCGCCGCCCAGGAGGTCAACCAGCTTCTTCGAAATTGAGAGCCCGAGACCCGTGCCTCCCACCTCTCGGGTCGAGGTTCCGTCGAGCTGGCGAAACTCGTCGAAGATAATCTCCTGGTCCTCTTTGGCGATGCCGACGCCCGTGTCGGTCACTCTGAGCTCCAGGCGCCCGTCGTAGGAGCGGGCCGTTAGTCGAACCTCTCCGCTCGGCGTAAACTTGATGGCGTTGGACAGTAGGTTGACCAGCACCTGGCGGAGCTTGTTCCTGTCGGTCAGGAGTGGAGGAATTGACGAATCGAGCATCGTCTCCACATTAAGCTCCTTGCCCTTGAGCAGAGGCTGGACCGTCGTCCAGGCGGCATCAACCACATCGGCCAGCTCCACCCTCTCTGGCACCACGTCCATGTGGCCCGCCTCGATCTTGCTGAGATCGAGGATGTCGTTGATGAGATTGAGCAATTGGTTCGAGTTCCTAGAGACTTTGCGGAGGTTCTCCTCCTGGCGCGTGGTTAGCACGACCCGGGCGTCCTCACGGACGAGCTCTGTGAAGCCGATGATGGCGTTCATCGGTGTGCGAAGCTCGTGGCTCATGTTGGTGAGAAACTGGCTCTTGAGCCGGTTGGCCTCCAAGACGCGCTCGTTCTGGATGAGGAGCTCACGGTTCTTGACCTCGAGCTCGTGGGCCAAGCGCTCGAGACGGTCCGCGTTTTCTTGAATCTGCTGCTGGAGGGTGATCCGCTCGTCGACATCACGCATCACCCCTTCCATGGCGGCCGGCTCGCCATCCTCACCCATGACCAACCTCGAGGAGAATTCGGCCCAGAAAGGAGTGCCGTCGCGCCGTTTAAGCTGGAGCAGGTAGTCTTTCACAACCGGCTGGTCGCTCTGGGCGAAGGCGGCGTCGAGCCTGGCTTGCTCGTCCGGGTCGTGGTAGATATCCCGTGTGGAGAGGCGCCCCTCGACCTCCGCTTGCGACGCGTAGCCGAGAATCTCGGCCCCGGCGGGGTTGATGGAGGCCATGGTCCCGTCGGCGGTGAACTGGAAGATGCCGTCTGGAACCGTCTCGAAAAGGGCTTTGTACTTGTCCTGCGCGATTCCGAGCTCCTCGGTCCGTTCCTTGACCATCTGTTCTAGATTATCGGCGTAGTCCTGAAGCTGGCGTTCCATTTTAACCCTTACGGTGATATCCCGGGAGACCTCAACGAAGCCCAAGGGCCGGCCCTCTCCGTCGCGCCTCAGTGTAAGGGCTACGTGGGCGGGAAAGGAGCGGCCCGAGGAGTCGATACGCTCAAGCTCACCCTCGAAGCGTCCCTCGCCAAGGGCGCTGGCCAGGATCGCCTCAGGCTTACCAGCCTCTCGAGCCTTTGGGGGGTGGAGGGCCGCCAGGCCCTGCTTGTAGACCATGGCCTCGGGCTCGTGGCCGTATGTGCGGCGCGCCCCCTCGTTGAAGGTGAGCATGGTCCCATCCAGGTCGAAGGCTATGATGGCGTATTCGGTGGAGGCCTCGAGGATGTTGTTCAAGAAGTTGGTCGTCTCGGAGAGCTCGCTGGTTCGGGCCCCTAGGTCTTGATTTACGCTCTCCAGCTCACCGATCTTCTCCTTCAGGGCCTTCCGCATCTCATCCAGCGTCTCGGCCAGGTGCTCCACCTCATCGGGCACCCGCCGCTTAATGCGCCAGTAGAGGGGCAGCTGGTCGTCTGGCCCCAGGATCGGCTCGTCATAGCGTCCTGCCTTCAGGGCCCTCGCTCCCCTGGCAAGTGTATTGATGGGCCCCACGAAGATAAACTGGGCGAAGATTAGAGCGGCTACCACGGCCACCAGCGCCCCGATGATGGAGTAGCGCAAGATGACCGCCCGCCGTTTGACCAGCTCCTCCAGGAAGACATCCACCCGGTAGTCCACCCCCAGGATGCCGTCAATCGTCCCGTCGCTCCTTTTGATCGGGGCGAAAGCGCTGATCCATTGGCCTATGAGGTTCTCGTAAATTCCCGTCCTTGTGGCGATGCCATGTTCTAAAGCGGGCTTCATCTCCTCTAATAGGATGTAGTCCTGTTTGACGAATGTCTGGTCGTTGGTCATAACGACAAAGGTGGTCTTGTACGCGCCAAGAAGCGAGAGGGGGAAGAGGCCGGCCTGCTTATGCGAGGGGTGGCCGGTCGTATGGCTCCTCAGGGTATAGAGGGCCGTGGCCAGACTGTTTTGCTCTTTGATATCCATCAACTGTTGGCGGATCTCCTCGAAGAAGGGCCCGTTGGCATCCTCCGGCTCGGATATCCACTGGTGTTTATCGCCGTCGATGAGCGGCGCGGCCGTCCGGGCGATGGCAAGAAGCCGTTCGCCGAGCATCTCGACTGCCTCGACTTTCTCGTGCTGGTAGGTTAGATAGCCTGTGATCAGGATGGCCGCCCCGACCATGACAATCATCAGGGCCGACAACTTGACCCGGACGCTGAGTCGCATGATTACCAATCCCCCATGGCGCTTATAACCCTGCCCCGCCTTGGCGCAGCAATATCAAGACATTAAATGTTTTAGATAGCATAAGAATGGGGGGATTGCAACGACGCACCCACAGAAGCGGTGGGCTAATTTATTGGCTTAGGCTGTTATCTTCGATACGCAAACGCCCACCAAAAGAACACCACCACGAATAGCATTAGTCCCCAGAACCGGTAGCCCCTCGAAAACCAGTCTGCAATGTCCATTTCAAAAGCTCTTCATATGTCCGAACAATAATCTGTCGGCTCCTCCCCCACCGCATATGTACTCTTACATTACCATGATGCAGCCCAAATTTGTACCATTCCGGGTGTTAGCAGCCATGGTTGTATATCAGGTCAACCCAATTCCCATACCGCCCCCGGAGCTTTACACCACGGGGACGATGTGGTAGAAGGGCGGAGGAGGCGGTTCTCCTTCCTGTTCAATGAATTGCGCCGAGATTTCTGAGGAACAGAGGCCGCCCGGGGGGTAGCGTCCGTGGTTATGGACCGGCGATACGCCGCGGGCGCCCTAGCCGCTGTCGCCTTGCTTTTTGTAACGGCGGCTTCGGGCGCCGAAGAGGATAAGGGGGTGACCAGACCCCCCATGGCTCGGGAGCATGCGCAGGCTCTAAAGAAGCTCCCGTTGGTGGTCCTAGATCCAGGCCACGGCGGGCCGGATTCTGGCGTCGTGGGCCCGAGCGGGCTCAATGAGGCCGAGGTGGTCTGGGACGAGGCCTCTGGGCTCAAGTTGCTCCTTGAGGCTGAGCGCGTTGCTAGGGTGGTGCTGACACGCTCGAGCGGGAGCAACCCGTCGCTGGCCGAGCGGACGGCTCTGGCCAACGGCCTGGGGGCTGACCTTTTTGTGAGCCTTCATGTGGGAGCTTCATTCCACCCGGGGGCAAAGGGAGCATCGGTCTATCTGGCCTCGCGGCCTGGCAGGACGGGCTACCTGGCCCTCAACGGCAGCCCCCCCGAGCCCTTCCGACCGACCCGCAGTCGCCTCAAGAAATCCCGGGCCACTCCCGTACGCTGGGAGGCGGTCCACTCGCCCCACCGCGCGGCCAGCCGTAGGGCCTGCGGGGCCATACTGGCCGCATTCGCGAAGGGGGGCGTGGTCGAGGCCGGCGAGCTCCACGAGGCCGACCTGCCGCTGCTCCAGGGCTCGGCGATGCCCTCCTGCCTCGTCGAGATAGCCACCCTAACCCACCCGGCCGAAGAGGCTTCCCTTCGACAAGCATCCACGCGTAAGGCCCTCGTCCAAACCCTCTTCAAGGGTGTGCGGGCGGCGCTGGAGACTTCCCGGTGAGCTGGCGGGACGCCATCGCCAAACGGGGCCTGGGGGCTGGACCTCCACTGCCCCGCTGGTGGATCGTGGGGCTCCTTTTCCTGGCCCTCGCCCTCGGCCTCGTAGTTTGGAAGGAGCGCCGCCGAATCGCCAAGCCCGTGGCGCCCAAAACCCCGAGCATCGTGGTGGACAAGGATAAACCGCTGCTCATCAAGGTCTTCTTTGGCTCCCCCCGCCGCCAGCGGCTGGAAGCTGAGGCCCGCACCATATACGCTTCATCTCAACTTGACGTAAAGGCCAAGCAGGCCCTGCTGGAGCTCCTCAAGGGGCCGCGCAGCAGTCTGGTGGCCGTCGTCCCCAAGGGCACACGGCTCAGGGAGCTATACATCGACGAGGCTGGCACGGCCTACGTTGACCTCTCAGGCGAGGTCACCTCTCGCCACCCCGGCGGGGTGCTCGCCGAGCGGCTGACCATCGCCTCCATCGTCAACACGCTCATGTACAACTTCCCGGAGATCGCCCACGTGCGGCTCTTCACCGACGGGGAGCAGCGCGAGACCCTGGCCGGGCACGTCCGAGCAAGCGGGCTGCTCGGCCGCGACCGGGAGCTCGTGGTCCGACGATGAGCCGTCAATGGGACCGGACCGCCCCTCTCGGGGTCTTCGACAGCGGGGTCGGGGGCCTGACGGTGTTGAGGGCCATCCGGCAGGCCGCCCCCAATGAGTCGACCCTCTACGTGGGCGATACCGCCCGGGTGCCTTACGGGACCAAAAGCCCGGAAGCCATCATCCGAAACGCCCTGGAGGTGGCCTCCTACCTTGAGGCCCAGGGGATCAAGTACCTCGTAGCCGCCTGCAACAGCGCCTCGGCGGTGGCCATGGACGCCCTCAAGGAGCAGATCTCGCTGCCCGTAAAAGGGGTCATCACGCCCGGGGCCGAAGCCGCTGTCGCTGCGACCCGGAACGGCAAAATCGGGGTCATAGGAACCCGCGCCACGATAGGGAGCGGCGCCTATAAGGAGGCCATCAGGTCGTTGGACTCCTCCGCGATGGTATTCAGCCGGGCTTGCCCCCTCTTCGTCCCGCTGGCCGAAGAGGGCTGGACCGAAGGAGCCGTGCCCGAGGCGATCGCCCGGGAATACCTCGCCCCGCTGGTGGCCGCGGGGGTGGACGTCCTGGTGCTCGGCTGCACCCATTACCCCATCCTCAGGGCGACCATCGGAGGGGCCGTCGGCGACGGCGTGGCGCTCATCGACTCGGCGGAGGCGACGGCCAAGGCCGTGGCGGACGACCTGGACCTCCACGGCATGAATGCCCCGGAAGGGACGACCCCAACGAGCCAGCTTTTGGCCACAGACCTCCCCCCGGACGCCACGGCGCTGGCGGCCCGCTTTCTCGGAGAGCCCGTCGAGAGGGTGAACCTGCTCGATCTCTCCGCCTTAACGTCGCCCCTTCCCGGGGCCCGGAGTGAGCCTGAATGACGAAACGACGCTCGGGCCGCACGGACGGCCGAAGGGCCAATCAGACGCGGCCCCTCACCATCACCACCGGCTACCTGGAGCACGCCGAGGGGAGCGTCCTCATCGAGCTCGGGGCAACCCGTATCATCTGTTCGGCGACGGTCGAGGATAAGATTCCCCCATGGATGCGGAGCCAAAAGGTGGCCGGAGGGTGGGTCACGGCCGAGTACGCCATGCTGCCCCGCAGCACGCCCGAGAGAATCGTCAGAGAGGTGGTCCGTGGGCGGCTTGGGGGCCGGACGCAGGAGATCCAGCGCCTCATCGGCCGGGCGCTCAGGGCCGTAGTCGATCTGAAGGCCCTCGGCGACCGGACGATATGGTGCGACTGCGACGTCATCCAAGCAGACGGCGGCACGCGGACGGCCGCCATCACGGGCGCCTTCGTAGCCCTCGCCCTCGCCGTCCAAAAGCTGAAGGAGGCCGGAGCTTTGAAAGCGCTCCCCCTCAGAGACATGGTGGCGGCGGTGAGCGTGGGGATGGTCGACGGCCGAACGATGCTTGACCTCTCTTACGAGGAAGACGTGGGGGCGGACGTCGACATGAACGTCGTGATGACCGGCTCGGGCGCCCTCGTGGAGGTACAGGGCACCGCCGAGGGCTCGCCCTTCAGCCGCTCCGACCTGGAGCGCCTCATCGACCTCGCCGCCCGGGGCATCCGGAGGCTCGTTAAGGCTCAGCGCGAGGCCTTGAAGGGGTTAGAGCTTCCGTGAAGCGGCTCGTCGTAGCCACGGGCAACACCGGCAAGCTCAAGGAGATCCGCGCCATCCTGGCCGACCTTCCCGTCGACGTCGTCTCCCTCGCCGACTATCCAGAGATTGAGCCCGTCGAGGAGGACGGGGCGACCTTCGAGGCCAACGCCATCAAGAAAGCCATTCACGTGGCCCGCGAGACGGGATGCGTCACTCTTGCCGACGACTCGGGGCTTGAGGTGGACGCGCTCGGCGGCGCCCCCGGGGTGGAGTCGGCCCGCTTCGCCGGGCCCGACGCCACCGACGCCTCAAACAACGCCAAGCTCTTGAGCCTCATGGCGGATGTCCCCGACGAAGAGAGAACGGCGCGGTTCAGGTGCGCTATGGCCGTCGCCACGGCTGAGGGCCGGGTCGAGGTGGCCGAGGGGGTCTGCGAGGGCTTTGTGACGCGCGAGGAGCGGGGCGATAAGGGATTCGGATATGACCCGCTCTTCTTCGTCCCAGCCTCGGTTCTCACCTTTGGAGAGCTGCCGGAAGACATCAAGAACGCCATAAGCCACCGGGGCCGGGCCCTGGCGGGCGCCCGGAAGGTCTTAGAGGCGCTCCTTGAAGGGGAGTCGTAATATTTTCTCCCAGCGGGCGTAGCCCTCGCCATTCTTGCCGGGGCGGGCCCCCTCGTGGTATTAGATAAGCGGTCGGGGCGTAGCGCAGCCTGGTAGCGCACCGGCTTTGGGAGCCGGGGGTCGCCGGTTCGAATCCGGCCGCCCCGACCATGAATCCTCTTTTGAAACAGCGATTGGTATTGCTAGCTTGTGGTTTAGTAAAAACTTGACTCAATTTCTGAATCCGACTAGGATATAGCCTGTGAAAAAATTCCTCATAGCAGTTTTCTTAGTGGTCTTGGTTGGCGTTGTTGTCCTGGTAGTAGGTAAAGATTTGATTTCCTCGCCTCCCTCGCCTGGCGCGACTCCCTCGCCTACCGCGTCTCGCGCGCCTGCCGCGCCTGGCGCGACTGCAATCCAGCGAGTTGCCACCCTGGAAATTGTTAAATCAGGCAACGCCCGGCTCCTCGAAGGTCCTGTAGCGGTCACATCATTAATAAAGGTAATCAACGTCAGCGATTACACGGCATCCAATCTTAAAATCAATTTTCAACATTATAACGGCACTCGATGGGATGAATCGAAAACGGTGTTACCCGATCCGTTTGAATATTTCGCAAACCTACTGGGAAAGAAATTTCGAAAGGCCCCTACTACGTCCGTTATTAAACCAGGGGCCACCTTTGAGGCGATTTTAAAGTCCAATCCCATCGAGGGAAAGCTAGACTACCTCGATGAAGGAGGAAAGATGTATTTCGCCGTAAAGATCGAGTGGGAGAATCCAAATGGTTCGAACCGCTGCATAATGGGGTTCACCGAGACCGGCTATCCCTACAATCCTAAAATTAAAAAATTCAGGTTAGACCAGGCCCGCATCCAAAAATTAAATTCAAAGTATTTTACGAAGCCCCCTCCAGGCATGAAGGACCTTCCTCCCATTTACCCATGTACTGGCTAGGCTTAACTTCTCCTTCCCGACGACGTCCTCGCCCTTAGGTTGAGAGAGCAAATCACCCTCTCCTGCTCATAAAAAATCTTACTTTTCTTTTAGCTCCCACAAATGTAGAATTCCAACCGGACGGTATCCGCTCGTTATGAGCGCGTTTGTCGTTTGTCAATAGATTCCCAAATTCCCAGGAAATCCAACGTGGAGAGGGTATCGTGAGCCCTGGAGAGTCCTTCCCCCAAGAGGTCATCGAAGAGATCAGGAACAAGATCTGGTACCGATTCAGCGGCGTAGCGGTAGCCCAGGTCTCCCCATTTCCGATCGGGCCTGAGAGCGCAAAGGCTGTGGGTTATCCTGAAGAGCTGGTCGACTCCTTTCCGACGGAGGTCACCGAGGCCTTCGCGGGGGTTGGAAACCCTTTCAGCCTCGGGCCCATCAAGCCTGGAGAGACGGTCCTTGACGTTGGGTGCGGAAGCGGGCTCGACGCCTTGATCGCGGCCCGACTCGTGGGCCCTACGGGAAGCGTCGTTGGATTCGACATGGTCCCGGAGATGGTCGAGAAGGCCCGCCAGAACGTCGAGGCTCAGGGGGCCAAGCAGGTCTTGGTCTTCCGAGGGCTGGCCGAGAACCTGCCGCTCGCCGATGAACTATGCGACGTCGTAATCTCCAACGGTGTTATCAACCTCCTGCCGGAAAAGAGGCCGCTGCTCTTAGAAATCCACCGCGTTCTCAAGCCCGGGGGGCGATTCATGGTGGCGGACATGCTTCTTTTGAAACCCCTGCCGCCGGAGGCCCTTCAAGACCCCGATCTGTGGAGCCAATGAGTGGCCGGGGCCCTACCGGGAACGGAGTTCCTGGCATTGCTCGAAAAGGCGGGGTTCGCCGAGGCGGAGCAGGTCGACCTCACCGGCTACCAGACTTCCGACGAGACCATCGGTGCGACGTTCCGGGCCATCAAGCCGGCCTAGGCCACGGCTTCGGTGGGCGCGGGTTCGAATCCGGCCGTCTCGACCAGTAAAATCAATAGCTGACAGTGTTGCGTTTCCCATATTGTGGGCGTTATGGGACAAATATGGGACAATTCCTCCCATAACTCAATGATTTTAAAAGGAAAACTGCCTTGATCTCAGTGTTAAACAAGCACTGCTATGACGGCGGGTGGTAAAAGTGGACGTACCATTTTACCAGCTGGACAACGCGGACTACGTCATGCCAACGACGCTCGCATTGTTCACTTCGTCGTCTGTTTGGCTGGCTGTTGTGACAACAGATACTCGACCGGTCGGAAAATGTGTACACCGCTATCAGTCGAACCAACGTACTCGGTGCCGTGAAGCACCAGCGGCCAGGCGTCGGCTTGAAGCTGGCGATGCATCACCGCCAACGGAAAACTCGGGCCGCTGACAGAATACAGAAAAGCGTCGTGCTCTCGCTGTGGTCCCGTCAACAGCATCAGCTGATGACGAAGCTGTCCCTGTCCAAGCCAGCCCAAAGTGATTCCATGATGACTTTCATT
>JADFOP010000022.1 GCA_022562795.1 Nitrospinota bacterium | reverse complement strand
CGTAAGGACCAACCCCTCGGCCTGGAGGATGGCCTGCGGGACAAAGCGGTCCCCCGAGTGGGCGGGGGCCGGGGTCAAGACCACCGCCAGGACGGCTACCGCTATTAGGACCCGGGGCCAAACTCTCGCATTGTTGTTCCGTACCACGGCCACTCTCCTATGCTTCGGGGCCTTGACTCCCCCCTTCTAGGTCAGCTTCACAATATGCTAACTGTAATTAAGCTTTGGTGCAAGATAGTTTCAAATATTATACGGCTCCTGACCGGGCAAAGCAACAAGTTTTTAATAGATACATGTATTGGTTAAGAGCTTTCCGGACAGTATAGGCACTAACGTCCGTATCGTCCTGCGAAACTTTCTTATTTCTCCTTTAGCGTGGCTTGGGCTTGGCCCGCTGGCGGGCCTGGATGAGGGCAGACAAATTTTTTGAGGCTTTGGTGAAGGTAGGGTCAAGCCGCAGGGTCTCTCGCCATAGGGACTCCGCCTCCTCAAGGTCGCCCTGTCTATAAGCCACAAGGCCGAGAAGATAGGGGACCTTAGAATTCTGCGGATCTAGGCCTCTGGCCCGCCGTAACGCATCTTCGGCTCCCCTGAGGTCGCCCTGCCGGTAGCGGAGAAATCCCAGATTGTACCAGGCCCCCGCGTGGTCCGGCTCGATGAGGGTCGCGTGATGGAAGGCTTTGCGGGCCTCGTCGGCGCGCCCGAGCTGGCCGAATGCCGCCCCCAGGTTGTTGAGCGCATCCACGTGGTTAGGAGAGAGGGCTAGAGCGGCCTCAAACTCCCCTGCGGCCTCAGGCACGCGCCCGCGCTGAAACAGGGCCTTGCCGAAATTCATCCTGGCGTTGACGCTCTTTGGGGACTGGCGCGCAGTCTTCTCCCAGAGAGCGAGATCGTCCGACCAGTCCCGGTTGCGGTCAATCGTGGTGATGGCAAAGAGGACCAAAACAACGCACCCGAGAGCGCTTGTAATAGCCACGGGAGCTCTCGGGGACCTCCCCTTTAATGGAACCTGAATCCCCTTGGCCATCACCCACGCGATCGCCGCGCAGGCCCCCACGGAGGAGAAGTAGAGAAACCGCTCGGCCGCGAGCTCCCCTATGGGAAGGAGGTTGGAAACCGGAAGGAGGGCTAAGCCCGACCAGAGGACTCCCCATGCTACCGGCGTGGCCGTCCGTCTCACAGCCCAGGCCAGCCCAACCAACGCGACCATGAGAGCCAGGGCGAGTAGCGGCAGGGAGCCGTCGGTGAGCCCTTGGGCGTGGGGCACTGTCCAAGCGGCGTTCAGGTTGACAGGGAAGATTAGCCTTCCGACGTATGAGGCGGCGACCTTAAGCATTGTCGGCCCACGGACGCTCAGCGGAGCCCCGTGGAAGTACTGATGTGCCCCAACGGGGCCGAGCTGGCCGAGAACACTCCAGCGGAGCACGAGATATGCGACCCCCACGCCCGCGTATGGGCCGTACCGCCTGAATAGCCGTCCGGGGCGCCACCACCCCGACGGACGACCAAGCAGTGCGTCTGTCATCACCAGGAGAATGGGGACCGTGGCGGTCATCTCCTTGGCTCCCAGAGCCACGAGCCAGGCAGCCAAAGCGCCAATTCTCCAGGGCGAAGCGTTGGCCCCTTCCCTCTCGCCTCGCCGGTGAGCCCAAAAAGCAAGAAGGCCCCAAAAGGCGGCCAGGACCTCCGAGCGCCCTGAGACCCAAGAGACCGCCTCGGTGTGAACGGGATGGACGGCGAAGAGGGCGGCCGCTCCAAAAGCCATTAGCGGCTCGGCAGGCCAGAGCTCTCTAAGGATAAGCAAGACCAAAAGAGCCGCGGCTGCATGCCACAAGAGGTTTGAGATGTGAAAACCGAAGGGATTGGGTCCGAAGAGTCGATGATCGATCCAGTAGGTGAGTCCCGTGATGGGCCGGTAAAGCCCACGCTCCTCTCCCTTATCGAGGAACGAGGTGGTGAAAATCTCCGTCAGTCGATGTGGCTCAAGTAAGATGGGATTGTTGGCGACATCCTTGTGGTCGTCGTAGAGAAATGGGCCGCCCAGGGCATTCAGATAAGACCCGATAGCCAATCCGGCCACTATGAGTAAGGCCGCCGCGGTTCGCGACCGTCGCCCCATCTAAGGCTCCAACGACCCTAGGTGGTGGCCATTAACGCTACACGGCTCGAACGCTCTTCGTCCATGCCGGACGGCCTTAAGAACGCCGGGCCGAGTCTCTCTACTTTTTGCCAAGGCGGTAAAGCTCAAGACGGCTGGATGGGTTTCTCACATACGTGGTGTTGTGCATTAAAAGGACCAAATCTTTGACGCCGTCTCCCTCGATATCCCCCAGGGCGAAATCGGCAAGGTAGTGATTACGCTCGGGCTTGGTTTCCCACTCCTTTACGTATTTGATCCCGTTCCAGGCGAAGTGGACCACCCGCCCATTCTTAAGCACGGCGGTGTTCAACAGGGCCTTGCTCAAGAAAGGCTCTTGGTTGCTCCCCACTAGGATCCCATAATGCCCATCTCCGGGGGCGCCGATGCGAGCTACCTCGATGCGGCCCTTAAGGTGGCGGGTAACCAAATATTCATCCGGGTCCGCATCTTTTCGGATATATTTTTCATAGGTCGGGTTGCGGGGAAGCTGTTTGAAGCCGACGTGATTAAAGCCGCCAACCGCTTCATCGCTCCTCCACGTCATCTCGATACCCTGACTGAACGAAGCCAAATAGCCGTTGTCCTGAAGAACGAAATACTCTTGCGTGCCGGAATCTTTGAGGTCGGCGACCATAAATCCGTAAATTTGGAACTGGGGCGGGATGGGCGAGCTGGGTTCCTTCTCGTAGGTTGAGCCGTTCCACCTAAATTGCATCACCGAGCCCCGGTACATATCGTTAGTGCCCATGCGCTGGGCAAGCAAGACGCCCCGGCCCAACTGGGGGCTTCTGAGAACCCGCAAGAAGTACGGTTGCTTCGACCATATTTTGACAAACCTCCCGCCCTGGTATTCCAGGACGAAGGACTTGAGTTTGTTCTCGATGTTTTGGACGCCTTCGGACGACTTGATGTGGGTGACGAAAATCTCGGCCAGGCCGTTGCCGTTGATGTCGGCCACGTCGAGACGCAAAAAATGGCTCAACCCGCCCCAACCGGAGCTTTTAATTGTGTGAAATTCGCTAAATCGCTGTCCGTCCCATCGATAGAACTTGAGGAATTTGTCGCCCATGCCCACCAGCTCAGCCCGGCCATCGCCGTCTATGTCACCAAGGGCGATGTTTAACAGGTGGACCTTTCTAAATTTCTGGCTGGCGCGAAACCGCTGAAACTCCTCTGGAGTGATTCTCCCCAAAGGGGCGAGCCGTTCGATGTCGGGGTTGATGGAGGGCGTCTTCTCGGCCTCTTTGGCCTCCTCCAGCGCTTTGAGCCGCTCTTCCAACTCGAGGAGGAGTTTCGCCGACGCCGAAAGGGGTGCCTTCCCCTCGGCTCGACCCGAAACTTCAGGCGCAGCGGTTGAAAAATTCTCCCCTACCACAAAGAGCGCCTCTCCCGTGTAGAGGGAGGAGACCCGGAAGTCTAACCTGGGTCCGGCCTCATCGGAGCTTACGAGAGGTTGAACGAAGAAGGTGTAGCGCCGCTCCTTCCAAACCTCCTTGCGACCCTTCGCGCTCATGACGGTCGGCCGGAATCGTCCTGAACGCTGAAGGCTCAGGGTCAGAATGTCGTCCACGTTTTCGGAGCCCGCCGGGCTGGCCACTAAGAACTTAGTTGGTTCCAAAACCGCGTCTAGGCGGCCGGAGTATCTTATTACGTCCCCGGCCTTAGCGGTCGTCCCCGGCTCAATCTCCAATAGCTGGACCCGGCCCAGCCCTCGCCCCACATCAAGGACCCTCACCAAACCGATGACCTGCTCCCTGCGGCCGAGACTTTCACCGGTTAGCTTATTTATCATCTCCTCGCCAAAGCGATAAAGGAACAACTCCTGGTCGGGCAGAGGGGAGCGGCCCTCGGCAAATTGCACCACGAGCGTCCCGTCAGAGCTCGCCTCTACAACCGTCCCGACCGCGGGGCTGAAGTGGGCCGAGATTTGCGAGACCAAAGCGTCGACGACGACGGTCAGCGGACGGCCAGCCGCAAGGGCCTGTGATGCGAAGAGGAGCGCTGCCGTTGCGATTCCCAGCAAAACAGCCCTAGTCTGAAGCTTCATCATCCCCCTCCTCTTTCAAGGCTATGTAGAGGGTATTATCGGATCGTTGCACCAATAGGAGGATGGACCGTCCTGAATGCCCTTCATCTCGCATGAGGCGGAGGTAATCCTTTAGTGTTTTTACCGAATGCCGATTGACCTCCAGAATCAAGTCTCCTCGCTCAACCCCTGCCTTTGCGGCAGTGCTGTCCCGCTCCACCCGGGTTATTAAAATCCCCGAAGTGGACGGCGTATTGTAACGCTCCCGCAAGACCTCGGTTATCTCTTCGACCTTCAAGCCAAATCCAGTCTGGACCTCTCTAGCCACAGAGTAATCCTCGTTCTGCCTCTTACCGATAAGCACCTTGATTTTCTTTCGTCCGCCTTCCCGCAAGACCTCCAGCTCCACCTCGCTCCCGATGGATGAGGCGGCCACAGCCCTCTGTAACATCCTGACCCCATCGACCACCCGCTCGTTGAAAGCAACGATAATATCGCCTTCCTGGATACCCGCCTCGAAGGCCGGGTTGTCCTCAAACACGTTGGTCACCAGCGCCCCGGTTGGCTCGGAGAGGCCGAATTCTTCGGCCGCTTGGTGATCAACCTCTTGGAGATTTACTCCCAACCAGCCCCGTACGACTCGGCCGTGGGCAACCAGTTGGGGCAGTAGGTCCTTGACCATGTTAATCGGGATGGCGAAGCCAATCCCATGGCCGAGAGAGGTTATGGCCGTGCTCATGCCGATTACTTCCCCTTGAGTATTGAGCAGCGGCCCTCCAGAATTGCCCGGATTGATGGAGGCATCGGTCTGGATAAAATTGTCGTACGGACCCGCGCCGATACTTCGGCCCTTCGCGCTGACGATGCCCGCCGTAACGGAGTGGGAATAACCAAAGGGATTGCCGATGGCCATGACCCAATCGCCGGTTTCCAACCTGTCCGAGTCCCCTAATGAAATGATGGGCAAGCTTTCATGGGCCTCAATTTTGATTAGGGCGATATCGGTCTTTTCATCGTTGCCCACAATCGTTGCGCGAAACTCCCTTTTGTCGAATAGGGTCACCCAAATGTTGTTTTCCAACTCCTCGATGACGTGAGCGTTGGTAAGGATATAGCCGTCACGATTGATGATGAATCCGCTGCCCAAGCTCCGGTTCCGACGGGCGTATGGGGCGCCAAAATACCTTTCGAAAAACCCCTTGAATTTCTCGCCCTCCTCTGGCCGGGAGCTCTTCTCCCGCTTCTTTGTCGTGGAAATATTGACAACGGCCGGGAGGAAGGTCTTGGCGAGCTTCGTGAAGGATGGCACCTTTGGCGCCTCCACGAGGGGAGCCATTTCGGCCCCTTCAGTCCATATTGGTGAAGGGGGCTCAGCCGAAGAAGATGCCCAGGTGGAGCCAGGCCCCGCAAGTAACGCAATGGCCAAGGCAATGCCTAACAAAAGTGGCCTGCGGAGAATTACCCGGCGGTGAGCTATAAAAGAGTGAACAGTTATTGTCACTGTATTGCTCCCTAGCGCCAGAACTGTTCGGTATGATAGAAGATAGCCTCAGGGTTGTCAAGAAAAAGTTGGTCTATCATACATTGTTCGATAACAATATGATAACTGCATATAACTCTAGCTCTACATTAAGTCTTTTTTGAAGCTCCAGGTCAGTCGGTGATAACAAGAGCGCCATAGGCCACCCGCAGCTCCCTTTCCAATAATTTGGATGGCGAGGGCCGACGACCGGAATAATCCCGCCTTATCGAGATTTTGTGGTAAAAAGAGCCGTGGGAAGGACCGAAAGCGATGACCACCAGTAAACGGAGGCATATATCAAGGCAATGGAAAGGGTAGATGTCTCCATCATAATCCCGACCTTGAGTGAGGAGGCCACTCTCGAGGCCTGTCTTGAGCGGCTTCGGGCGTCAGGGGTTGTTGAGGAGTGCCTTGTGGTGGACGGTGGCAGCGGCGACGCCACCGTGGCCGTAGCCGCACGCTACGCAACCCAGGTCCTCGTGGTTCAAGGCGGCCGGCCTGCGCAGTGCAACGCAGGTGCAGCCCGGGCCAAAGGGCGTATCCTCTGCTTTCTCCACGCCGACACCACTCTGCCGGCCGACTGGCGTGCACAGGTGCTCGACGTCATCGACTCTCGAGGCCGCGTGGCCGGCGCGTTTCGTCTCGGGCTGGAAGGCGACCGGCGGGCCTGGAGGATCATCGAGGCGGGAGCCAACCTGCGCTCCCGATGGCTGGGGCTCCCCTACGGAGACCAGGCCATTTTTGTGCGCAGGGATGTCTTCGCCGCCCTGGGAGGGTTTCGGCCCCTCCCCTTCATGGAAGACGTAGATTTTGTGCTCCGCCTCAGGCGCCACGGTTTGGTGGGATTAGCCCCCGGACAGGTTAAGACCTCCCCACGTCGTTGGGAGCGGGAGGGGGTGTTCGCGACCACTCTCAGGAACAACCTCGTGTTGCTCGGCTACCTGCTTGGCGTGAACCCTACGACCCTCTATCGATGGTACACCAGGTCCCGGGGGGACCACGCCCCGCCACCTCCCTCTAGCCCCGAGGTAACTCCGGGCTAGAGCCCTCACTCGAGGAACCCTTAACCCCTGCTCGTTGACGCTCCCTCCCCTTCTTTGTTACAATCATCTTACACCCGATGGGAGGGTTCTTTGTGCCTATCTACGTATACAAGTGCGAGAATGGCCACCTCTTCGAGCTCCTCCAGAAGATGGATGACCCGCCGCCGGAGCACTGCAATGAGTGCGACGCTCCGGTGGAAAAGGCCCTCACGTCGGCGGGCCTTATCAGCAAGACATCCGGCTTCTCAGCCGATAGCATAACCCCTGAGGCCTCCGCTCAATTCACCCGGAGCGCTGAGGGAGGCCGGGGAGGGCTCCGAAAAGAAGAGGTCTTCATCCAAAAGACGCCCGGATTCGATGTGCGCGCAAAAATGCGCAAAAAGAAGCGCAAGAAGAAAGGCAGTTCATAGCTCCAGCGGCCCCCTTACAGGAAAATCCCCCACCTGAAACCACAGATGACTTCCCGCCGGAAGGATTATTTATAGAGATACTCGTCGGGGACAGGCTTGGAGCCTAATCGAATGGAGGGATAGACCGAAAGGCCCGTGGGGCGCATCTTCGTGTTGATCTCGAAAAAGCCGAGAGGCACTAGGGCCCCCACGTTGGGGCTCTCCTGGTCAAGCCCGAAATTGACGCCTGCCCCGTAACGTCGGAAGTATAGGGCTCCTCCTGTGGAGAGCTCTCTTAGGTCGGAAGAGATATCTGCGCCGAGGTTGGCGTAGAGCGTCTCTTCATATTGCCTTAGCTCTGCATCGGACAGATATACGTTGCCTGGAGCATCGTTGATTTCTTCTACGACGAAGGGATTGTACCGCTTTTCCGCCTCCAGTGTGCCCGCGAAGCTCCCATGGGTCGCTACCAAAGGCCCTTCTATCCCATATTTCTCAGACAATGCGTAGGCTCTCTTCCTGTCGAGGTCACGAGTCAGGCCCTCCAAGCGGGCCACTACATTCGGGTGAAGGAGAAAGACTTTTGACGACTCGCTCCCATCGGGCAAGGTGAAGAAAATCTTCATCCGGTTGCCACTTAGCAAGAGGATGCCTTTGTCGTGAATCTCCCGATTGGAGGTGTCTCCGTCGAGCAAGTTGGGATCGAGATTGAGCCCTTGCGGGCCGGCGATCTCAGGATGGCTGAGAAGGTACTTTCGACTTAGCCTGAAGCGGTCTTGATACTGTTTGGCGAGGGCAACGAGACGCTCTTTGGCTTTGGCAACCGGCTTCGTCTCTGGAAATTGCTCGATTATGGCTCGATAGAGGCGAGCTTTCATAACCGAGTTGGGCGCCATGGTCGCCTGAGCAAGGAGGTTTCGAGCGGCTTTTTCACGAAGTCCCGCGATTTTCCGCTCGGACGCCCGTCCGCTTAACTGATAATACGCTAAGGCGTCAATGTATTTTTGCTCTCGCTCATAGGCCCTGGCCAGCTGATAGTAAACCTCCTTAACCTCGGGAGCCCCAGGGTGATTATGTGAGAATTTTAGCCCCTCCTCGATAATGGGGTCGTTAGGAATGGGGTCACGGCTCACCAATTCCACAGTCCTCATGGTAGCTCCCAGAAGGTTGACCATCCCGAGAGTCTCCACTGACTTGATCCCATCAATAAAGAGCCTGTATACGCCGAAATCTGCGTTCTTGCGGGCTAAATCCTCCCCAATCAAGGCATATTGAACCTGCTTTCGTCTATGCTCGCGCTGAGCCGCGTAGAAAGCTCCCAGCCGATCGAATTCTTGACTGGAGAGCACAAGCTGGGCCCGCCGGCCCATATTCCGGTCTCCGTAGTCACGGGCGGTCTTATCCATAAGCCGCTTGGCTTCCTCATAGTCCCCGGAGACGGCGACAGCCGAAGCCAAGGCATAGGCCGCTTCATCACGAAACTGGCTCTTTGGATGGCGCTCCATAAACTCCGTCGCCCTAAGCCGAACAGCCTCGCTATCACCAGCCGCCACAGCGCTCAAGAGCTGTCGATAGGCTGCCTCTTCGACACGATTCTTCGGGCCCCCGCGACCGCGAACCACTTTGAGGGAGCGATCCATGGCCGCTTCGTACTCGGCCCTAAGCTCATCGACTTTCGTAAGACCTTCCAGGGCCTCGCGAGAGCCAGGCTTCAGTTCCAAAGCCCTACTATAGGCCGCCTGAGCCTCGTCGTGGTCATGCGCTTCAAGATGTTCGGCCGCCTTTTCCATCTCCTCCCGGAAAGCCCAATGCCGCTTCTTCGCCTCAAGCCGCTCTACCTCGGCCCTTACCTTATCGGCATCGAGCGCCTTGGGATACTTGGCTAAATAGGTTTTGTATTCGGCCAGGGCTTTCTTTTCTTTGACGCTCATCTCGCGTATATCTTCTAGACTAACGAAGGTGCGGACAGCCGCATCGACCGTGCTTCCTACGACCGAGCCCACGGTAAGGGCCATCAGGTCGAGCGACTGAAGAAAGCCGTTGACCACCATGCCCACCTTGGCGAGTTTATCCTCATGGAGGAGGCGCTCGGCCCGCGCCAATTCGGCGTTCTTCAGCCGGTAGGTTATGACACGCCTCATCTCCTTGCTCAGGCCTTTCTGGCTTAGAACCTTTTCCTGGGCTTCCCTATAGGCCCTGGGGTCGCTGATGTGGCTGTTTCTAAACTGAAGCATGTCGTCGGCCAAACCCGTCGCCTGCTCCCCCCGCCTAAGGAGATGCCGATCGTGCTTCCGAAGGCTCCGGTAATAACTATCAATTTCCCAGGAGCGCCCTGCGTAGCCCGCGATGATTGCCTGCTCCACGCTCCACTCCACATCGTCGGGGAAAAACTGTATCGTCTCCGGAGATTTCTTGACCGGATGGTAGTCTTCGGAGAAGGGGGAGAGGTCTATGGGCTCTAACGCACCTTTGGTTGGCAGAGATTTTGGGTCGGGCTCGACCGCAAATCCAGAATGGCCCACCAACAATAGAATCAACGCAGCGGCGAAAAGGGCTCTCAGTCGCATACGACCACTCCTACCGATGGAGATTGCGGACCTTCATCATGTACGCCCGCAAAGAATTGGTCAAGCCATGGGCTTCCGCTTTCTCGATAATCCCGTCCTTCGAGGCCACCATCGCGTAGAGCCCCATAGCGCTATCGGCGTAGCTTTTAAACTCATCCATGCTGAAGCTCAAGCCCTCCGGGTCATAACGGTTTGAGTATTGCCGGGCCAGCTCTTCAAAGAAGCCTCCCAAACGCAGCATGTGGCGATATACGTTCTTGCTCTCTTCGTGGCGCTTGATAATACGACTATACTCTACAATTGTAAGCTCTGTCCCATTCTGAATCCGCTCTCTATTGGCCTCCAAATAAATAACCCTCTCTATTGCAGCCTTCTCCTCCACCTCTCGCGACAGGTTTTCGTAGGGCGTTCCCTTATTAATCTCGATGAGCCCTTCCAGCGCTTTGAGACGATTGTCGTGCCCTACCAAGGTCTCGGCAACCGACCCACCGGTAGGGACCAATGCTTCTGCCGCCAGATAGTCCTGGCATACTTGAAGCCCCTCTTTAGCTTGTGGCTCTAGCTCGTTTCCCGTCCCAACAATCTGGCGATAGCTAGCCACGGCGGCCTTGAAATCGTGGAGCTTTTCGTAGGCTTTCGCCCGGCTGTAGGCCAAAATGGGACCGAACTTGTTCGGGTGGAGCCGTTCATAGTTGTTCAACCTGATCAGGGTCGCCTTGTAGATATTTTGGCCCGTAATGTCCTTGAAAGTTGCAAAGCGGTATGTGTCGTCCTCCAGATGTCGTTGAAAATCCGCGAGAATCTCAAGCAGGCTCTCGGAGGGTTTATACCGTTCGCTATCCTGAATCTTGGGAGCGCAACCCCAAACCAATATCGCCAAAAAAAGTAGATAGGCGGAAATTCGCGGAAAATTCGCTCTTTTTATCTCAAGCATTTTATTAGCATAGCACGCCTAAGCTACAAAATGCAAACGACTTTCATTATTGAACTGCCCCTTTTGGCAAACCCCTCTTATCGCGGAAAACCGCATCTATTACGCGAAAATACTCCCGATAGTACTGGGAGGCGCCAAAATCTTTGTATACCCAACGGTTCTCCACAAAGTCAAGGAGCCTCCCGGCCAAGACGCGCAGACGGACCTTGGTCCGCCCCGCCCCCAATCGCGTCACGACAGCCCGAACCTTCAGGCTGTAGACCCCCTGAAACCCCTCCGTATTCAAGACGACATCGGATTTAGGGGCCGTCTCGACAGCTCCCTCCTCCCGGTCCACCCGAACGAGCGTGTAATCCCGCGACAACACCTCAACGACGGCTGGGAATACCTCATCGTAAGATGCGTCGAAGACCCTGGTCTGAGCCCGCTCCATGCGCTGCTCTGGCGCCATTCGGTTTGAGGCGCAGGATGCCAGGAGCAAGCAGCAAATTCCGATCATCATTTTGCGCGCCGGCACGCCCCCTCTGCAAAGCGCCCGCTGGCTTTTGGCTTCTAATTCCATCTTTCTCAATGATCCCCCCACCATTTCCTTGCCTTTTGCCCGGTATTCTACGAACGCTAAGGCCCCAGGCGCAAGAGATTTATGGAGATACCGTTGCCCGCTCTTAGAGGATTTGGTATTTTCATGGAGTGGGGGAAGAACGCAAGAAGGTAAGCGCATGGGGAAGAAACGACCGCTCCACGAGTGGCCGCTGGAGCCGAAAGAGGCTGTTACGGTGCAAAAGCGGCTACGCGCGGATGTCGTAACACGGGGAGCCGTCAGGCTCCTCCGCTGGGTCACCGGCGTTGACGTCGCTTACAAAGATGGGAAGGCCCGGGCGGCCGCGGTGGTCTGCCGCTGGCCTGGCATGGAGGTTATAGAGGAGAGAGTGGCCGAGGCGCCGGTCCGGTTTCCGTACGTCCCCGGCCTGCTCAGCTTTCGAGAGGCGCCGGTCGCGCTCACGGCCTTATCCCATCTAACCCATCCCATCGACTGCCTGCTGGTAGATGGCCAGGGCTTCGCTCACCCCAGGCGGTTTGGCCTCGCCTGCCACCTTGGTCTCTGGATAGGGCGGCCGACGATCGGGTGCGCCAAGTCGAAGCTCTACGGGAAGGTCTCCTCCACCCCAGGGCCGAAGAAAGGCGCCTGGGAGCTTTTGACCTATGCCGATGGAGAAGAGATCCTGGGCGCAGCCGTAACCACGCGGGAGCGCTGCAAGCCCCTTTACGTCTCGGTGGGCCACAAGGTCTCGCTCAAGCGAGCCGTCGAGATCGTCCTGGCCTGCTGCCTTCGTACGAAACACCCCGAGCCCCTCCGCCTGGCCGACCGGCTTTCAAAATTCTAGATCTGAAATAAGGGGTAGTCGGGGTTGTCCGCCTCAGGCGGATGAGCTACCCAAATTAAGGGTAGGTCGGGGTCGCCCTGGATGAGTCCGGAGTATAATAAAGATAGGCTTATCCTGTTCGAGCAAAGGCCTAGAGCCCAGTTTCTGCAGCAAGATAACATCGTCCCGATGTTCATTGGAGGAAGAATGATGAGGGCTTTTTGGGATAGCATGACAACGTTAGTCGAGGCTTTCTGCAACTTTGCCTTTTCCATCATTGTATTTTTTATGGTCATCCTTTTATTCTCTCCGCTCATCAATAAACTACGAGGGCATAGTGGAATTTGGTGGGTTTTATTAACACTGATTATCATGGTCGGGCTCAATGTTCTTGTCAGACTTATGGGAGAATCCTTCATTGACGTTATTGATAAGGTCCGAAAAGGGGACTTATTGGCTCCCCTTTTTACACCCCTCCGAAATGTGACCTCTGTGATCGGAATCTACGGTGTTTTCAAGTTAGAATATTTTTTCGTCCACAATCCCGAGCGCGTAATGGGCCTGTCATGGGGACAGATCCTCTGGAAGTTTCTCTTCAGCTTGTAGGATGCCGCGATGAATGCCGTCGGGCGAGAAGGTGCGAGCGATTTAGGAAAGGGGCCGTGGTGGTCTTCCTAGCCTTCCTGTTACCGTTCCTGTAAACTTAAGCCATATGCGGACGTTACACGCTCGCGACCCCTACCGAAGCCATGGCAGAGCTGTTCCAAGTCCGAACGGCACCGTCGCTGAGGCCACGCTACAATATCGCTCCCAGGCAGCCGGTGGCGGCCGTCCGCCACGCCACTATTTCGGGCGTAGGTCTCTAGGCACTTCTCGATGCCCCGGATCGAGAGCCCCTGGCCCTTTCAGGGGCCCTTTCGTTCAGGAAAACGAGCCCCTCCGCCTGGCCGACCGGCTTTCAAAGTTCTAGATCTGAAATAAGGGGTAGTTCCGCCTAAGGTCCGCCTGAGGCGGACAGCCCCCGACACCACAAGCCCGCCTCAGGCGAATTTTCGCGAAAGGTGTCCCTCGGATAGGCGGTGGGATAGTTGATTTCTCATCGTGATATAGGTAATTGAGTTTTATTGTAGACCTTCATGATTTCCGCTGGTGTTGGGCTATACGCCTCAATCTTATCTTGAGCTCTCCCGTTATTTCTCCCTCAATAATTTGCGAACGACGAGGACGTGTCCCCCGAACGCCAGGAAAACAAGTACGCCAGGTAGCCAAACATACGGAAATGTAGTGACAAAAGTATTTGCAGGTTCGTTGTCATACATCCGAAACGGCGTGGGTGTCGATAGAACGGCAACCGTCAAAACGCCGAAAAGCAAACAGAGACCAATAACGTTCCAACCCCAGGCAACCGCTCTCGCCCAGAATTTATTATCACCCTTTTTAATTAGAAAAGCCGCACCAGGCGCAGCGAGTGCGGAATAGATGTCAAAGTTATGACCAACAAATGACATCTGAACAGGAGCTATCCCTTCTTTATAGGCAAGGAAGAGGAGTGTTTCCGGCAACACGCGGAACAAGTGAAATGCTACGAGGGTGCTCAAGCTCAATCCGTCGCGGAGAAGGGTTCCCCATCGGGAAAAAACGAAGAGGGTGCTTGTTCCAAGCACTAAGAGCAAGAAGAGCATTAACCGTGGGGGCATGCCAGAAAAGTTTCCAAGAAATCCTGAGAGCCCAAGCAGTGCGGTAAAGATTAACCACAGAATAGCCAGGACCGTTACTTCCACAGTACGACGACTGCGTAACTCCGGGGTGAGTTTGCTAGCGGCTACGTATACGCCCGCAATGACACAAGCGGTACAAAAAAAGGTTGAAATTATACAGAATGTAGCCGAATTGACCATTAACAGGATATCACCTTACCACGTTCTGATATCTGAACATAGGACGCCATTCGCCACATCCGATACTTCTACCCAGGTACCCAGGAAGTAGAAACCGGCCTTGTCCTTTCAAAACTATCCCATCTGATGTCACAAGCAAGTTGGCCTGCTGCAGGCGCGCTAAACACCCCGAGCCCCTGCTCTTGGCTGATCGTCTTTCAAAGTTTTAGACCGTAAACCGTCATAGATGAATAACCTTGACAGATTAGGTGTTGGAATTTAGGATTCATAGGTGGTACATTTGGTGTAGCTGAGGAGATTATAGGTCGTGTATGCAATTATAGCCGTTGGCGGAAAACAGCTTAAGGTCCAAGAGGGCGACACCATCCGCGTGGAGCGCCTCCCTGGAGAGGTGGGCGAGGCGATTACTCTCGATGAGGTTCTCCTGGTCAACAAGGGCGACGGAAGCCTGGCCCTGGGAGAACCCACTGTTGAAGGCGCCACTGTTACAGGAGACATCGTCGGCCACGGGCGTGCCAAAAAGATTACCATCTTCAAGCACAAACGTAGGAAGAATTATCGGCGCAAACAGGGTCACCGCCAAAACTTCACCTCGCTTAAAATTACAGGCATCGACGCAGGGGCGTCGAGAACTAAACCAACGAAGAGCTCAGCAAAAGCAAGCGAGCCAAAGGATCCCGCTCCCGATCCTTCGGTCGCGGAGGATTAACCATGGCCCATAAGAAAGCAGGCGGCAGCAGCGGAAACGGCCGCGACAGCATCGGCAAGCGCTTGGGTGTCAAGCGGTTCGCCGGCCAAATGGTCTCGGCAGGAAGCATTCTCGTACGGCAGCGGGGCACGACGTTCCACGCTGGAGAGAACGTTGGCGTCGCCCGCGACTACACTTTGTTCAGCAAAGTTGACGGAGTCGTCACGTTTGAGCGTCTGGGCCGCTCAAGGCGCCGAATCAGCGTCCAGGCGACTGATTAACCACCGCGAGCTCTGGGCGCCCGCCTGAGCCGATGTTTGTCGACGAAGCTAAAATCCGCACAAAAGGCGGCGATGGCGGACGGGGCTGCGTCAGCTTTCGGCGCGAGAAATTCGTCCCCCGGGGAGGGCCCGATGGGGGAGACGGGGGCAAAGGGGGCGATGTAGTACTGAGGGCCGACGGCAATCTTCACACCCTCCTGGATTTCACCTATCGACAACACTATAAGGCTCAACGGGGAGCCCACGGCCAGGGTAGTAACAAAGTAGGCCGAGGTGGAGAGGACTGCCTCGTGCCGGTGCCTTTGGGAACCATAATAAAAGATGCGGAGACGGGCGAGACCCTCGCCGACCTCACCGAAGACGGCCAAGAGGTGATCGTAGCTGCCGGGGGCCGTGGAGGTCGAGGCAACGCGCGTTTCAAATCGTCGACCAACCGGGCTCCACGCCATGCTGAAGAGGGGCGAACAGGAGAAGAGCGGTGGCTCTTGATCGAGCTCAAGCTCTTGGCCGATGTTGGTATCATGGGCTTTCCCAACGCGGGGAAATCAACCCTCATATCCCGAATCTCCGCCGCGAGGCCGAAGATCGCCGACTACCCTTTCACTACGCTGGTTCCAAACCTCGGGGTGGTTAAGCGGCCCGATCTCTCCTCGTTCGTCGTGGCGGACATACCGGGCCTGATCGAAGGCTCCCACGCCGGCCGCGGGCTGGGGGACCGTTTTCTCAGACACGTGGAGCGCTCGGCCCTCCTGCTTCATCTCATTGATTGCACACCGCAGGCTGGGCGAAGCCCCTCAGCGGACTTTGAGGCTTTAAATAACGAGCTGGAGCTGTTCGACTCCAGCCTCTTCGCTAAAACTCGCCTGGTTGCCTGCAACAAGATGGACATACCGGAGGCCAGGGCGAACTTCGAGCGGCACCGCTCTTACTTTGAGAGCAAGGGGATCGTTCCCTACCCCATCAGCGCCGTTACGGGCGACGGGGTCGATGCGCTCATGAACGCCATTGCCCACGAGATGGCCTCGGCGATAACCTGATGAAATCCTCCCTGCGAAAACCCTTTTTGTCCAATATCAAGCGGGTTGTCATCAAGGTCGGGAGCTACATCCTCGCCTCTCCTGACCACACGCTGAACACCGAGATGATCCGAAACCTCGTATCTCAGGTAGCCGCGTTGAAAGACGAAGGGATGGAGATTATCATCGTATCATCCGGGGCCATCGCCGCAGGCATCCGGCAGCTCGGCCTCCCATCCGTTCCACAGAGCATGCCGAAGAAACAGGCCGCGGCCGCCGTCGGCCAAAGCATTCTCATCTGGGAGTACGAGCGAAATTTCCAGGAGGCGGGCCACCAGGTTGCCCAGGTCCTCCTTACCCATGATGACCTCGCCAACCGCCATCGCTTCCTGAACGCCAAGAACACCCTCGGGGAGCTGCTCTCTTTCGGGGTCATCCCCATAATCAACGAGAACGATACGGTTAGCGTCGACGAGATTAAAATGGGAGACAACGATCTCCTCTCGGCCACGGTGGCCACGATGGCCCAGGCGCAGCTTTTGATCGTCGTCTCCGACGTGGAGGGCCTCTACACCGGCGACCCCACAAGGGATGAAGGGGCGCGGCTGCTGACAGAGGTCGAGGCTATAACGCCGGAGATAGAGCAGGCGGCCGGCCTACCAACCTCCGACGTGGGCAGCGGAGGGATGGCCACGAAGGTCCAGGCGGCCAAAAGCGCGGGGCTCATGGGCATTCCAACAATTATCGTCAGCGGCCGACAGCCCGACGTCATACGCCAAGCGCTGGAGGGCGATAAAGTGGGGACATTCTTCCTCCCGGACAAGGACCGCATGGCCGCTCGCAAACATTGGCTTCGCTACACCCTCAAGCCCAAAGGCTCGATCACCGTGGACGAGGGAGCGATGCAAGCAATCACCAAGAGAGGAAAGAGTCTGCTGCCGAGCGGCATTGTAAAAGTGGAGGGGCGTTTTGAGTATGGAGATGCCGTTAGCCTTCAGGGCCTGAACGGAAAAGAAATCGGCCGAGGCCTTTCAAACTATACATTGGATGAGCTGAGGAAGATTCAGGGGCATCATACCAAGGATATCGAGGCGCTTCTCGGCTACAAATACTACGACGAAGTCGTCCACCGTGATAACCTTGTGCTAATAGACCTATGAGGAACGTCCCATGACGGAGAAAAACCCCTGGGATGCTTACGTTTCGGCTAAAGCTGAGGAGGCGAAACGCGCCTCCCGGAGCCTGGCCGCGCTGAGCACGGCCGTTAAGGACGCTGCCCTCCTCGCTATGGCCCAAGCCCTGGTGGACCAAACCAAGGTTCTCCTCGAGGCCAATGCCGAAGACCTTGTCGGCGCCGAGGAAAAGGGCTTGACGAAGGCGATGATCGACCGGCTCACTCTCACGGAGGCTCGAGTCGAAGAGATGGCCAGGGGCTTAAGCGAAGTGGCCGCACTTCCCGACCCCGTGGGGGAGGTTCTCGGCACGTGGCGGCGGCCCAACGGGCTCGAGGTGGGCCGAGTCAGAGTGCCCCTGGGGGTCATCGGCATCATCTACGAGTCGAGGCCCAACGTCACGTCCGACACCGCCGGGCTGTGTCTGAAGAGCGGCAACGCGGTCATCCTTCGAGGGGGCTCCGAGGCCATTCATTCCAATGCCGCCATCGCCGGCGTCATCAAACAGGCCGCAGCCGAAGCCGGAATTCCTGCCGGAGCCATTCAATTTCTCGAGGAGACCGACAGAGCTGTGGTATCGGCGATGCTCAAGCTCGACAAGCTCATCGACGTCATTATCCCTCGGGGTGGCGAAGGGCTCGTCAGGGCGGTTACCGAGGCCTCAACCATCCCTGTCCTCAAGCATGACAAGGGTATCGTGCACATCTACATTGACGCTGAAGCCGATCACTCCATGGCGGAGGACATAGTCATCAACGCCAAGACCCAGCGCCCAGGGGTCTGCAACGCGGTCGAGACGCTCCTGGTCCACGAAGCCATCGCCCCTACCCTGCTGCCATCTCTGCTTAAAGAGCTTCAGCAAAGGGGAGTGGAAATCCGAGGCTGCGAAAAAACCCAAGCGCTGGGGGACGACGTGGTTCCCGCCACCGAGGAGGACTGGGACGCCGAGCACCTCGACCTCATCCTCTCGGTAAAGGTGCTGGAGGGCTACGAAGAGGCATTGGCGCACATAGAGCGGCACAGCTCTCGGCTCACCGAAGCCATCATAACCAACAATTACACGACGGCCAGACGATTTCTCAGGGAGGTTGACTCGGCCTGCGTTTTCGTCAACGCCTCCACCCGATTCACCGACGGAAACGAGTTCGGCCTCGGCGCCGAGATGGGAGTCTCCACATCCAAGCTCCACGTCAGGGGGCCCGTCGGGCTGGCTGACCTGACGAGCGTTAAATACTTTATCTTCGGCGATGGTCAGGTCCGCACCTGAGATGACCGTCCCCCGGGAACCCGTACGGCTAGGCGTCTTAGGGGGAACGTTCGACCCCATACACATGGGGCATCTTCGCTCCGCAGAAGAGCTTCGAGAACGGTTCGGCCTCTCGGAGGTGCTCTTCGTTCCCGCGGCCCGGCCTCCTCACAAAGAAGCAACCCAACTCATAGACCCTGCCCACCGGCTTAGAATGACCGAGGCCGCCACTGCCGACAACGACGCCTTCACCGTATCATCTGTCGAGATCGAAAGGCCCGGCCCCTCCTACACCGTCGATACCATGCGGGAGCTGAAGAGGAAAACGGAGACCCCGGTGGAGCTATATTTCATTATAGGCACCGATGCGTTTATGGAGATTCACTCATGGAAAGATGTGGAGGGTCTTTTTAAGTTGGCTCACTTCGTGGTGACCAGCAGGCCTGGCTACCCACCCCAGGGCCTCCTCCACAACTTAGAAAAAAAAATCACTTCCAGGCATCCTAACCTTAAATTTGTCTCTGGTTTTGATGAGGCATACGGGGCTGAGACTCTTCAAGCTGCAACTTCGGAGAAGTTGATCTACCTCGTCCCCATAGTCCATCTCGATATATCTTCCACGGACATCCGCGAGCGGGTGGGGGCTGGGCGCTCCATCCGCTACCTGGTTCCAGAGTCGGTCGAGCACTACATCCGCCGTCACTCCCTATATAAGGAGCCGCGATGAGAAACAATCCTCAGCCTAAAAAGCCCGCCATCGCCCTGGAAGAGAAGGTCGCCCTCTGTGTCTCAATGGTTGAAGAGAAAAAGGCAGAAGAGGTGCTGGTCCTCGACCTGAGAGGAGTTTCTTCCATGACGGATTATTTTTTGATTTGCCACGGAAGCTCCGACCGGCTGGTGCAGGCGATAACCGATCACCTGCTGGAGATGATGAAGGAAAAAGGAGTGCGGGCTTTGGGCGTTGAGGGATACAAGGAGGGCCGGTGGATTCTTCTCGATTTCGGCGACTTGGTCATACATGTTTTCTTCGAAGAGACCCGCCGGTTTTACGACCTGGAGAGGCTATGGGGCCACGCCCCTCAACTCTACCCACCTGATTAGAAGGCTCACCGCCGATGCGCGCCGCCGCCGCAACCATCTTTGTTTTTCTACTTGTGACGGTCGGCTTTATCATCCTTAACCTCCAACCGGCCACCATCTCCATTTTCGGCCTCGTCCAGATGACCCAACCCCTTGGGGTCGTCGTCAGCATAGCCTTCTTTGGAGGGGCGCTGATAGCCTACCTTCTAATCGAGGGTGCGGGGATTATCCGCAGTTGGCGGGAGCGCAACCGACGGAAGGTCTCATTTCCAGAGGTTGAAGACGAGAGCACGGAGAAAGAGGCAGCCTCGAAGGATGAGAGCGAAGAACAGCCTCCCTCTTAAAAACTCACTTGGTAATGGGAACTCGGAAGAAAATTTAGGCTTTAGCAACAGGTTATTAAATGTCAATCAGGCGGGACGGCAAGGAGGGCTTAGCTTATCAAAGACTCGCTTCTTGCCTTACGTGGGAGCTTCTTCAAATAGCTCGACCTGGGGGCGGCCCTTCAAGGGAATTTCGACCGGGTAGTCGCCGGTGAAGCAGGCTCTGCAGTAGCTGTTTTGATTAGGATGGACGGTCGAGAGGAGCCCGTCGAGGGAGAGGTACTCCAGGCTGTCGGCCGTGATGTATTTACGAGTCTCTTCCACTGAATGGCTTGAGCCGATCAACTCTTCGCGGGTCGGCGTGTCAATCCCGTAGAAACAAGGATGGGTAATCGGAGGTGAGGAGACCCTCATGTGGACCTCTTTGGCCCCAGCCTGGCGAACCATGGTGACGATCTTTCGACTGGTCGTACCCCTGACGATGGAATCGTCGATAAGAACCACGCGACGCCCCTCAAGAAGCCGCTTGATGGGGTTGAGCTTTACTTTGACCCCGAAGTGACGAATGGACTCCTGGGGCTCGATGAAGGTGCGGCCGACGTAGTGGTTGCGGATGAGGGCCAAATCAAAGGGCGTCCCGCTCTCCTCGGCATAGCCCAGCGCGGCGGGCACGCCACTGTCCGGCACGGGAACGACGACATCTACGCCCACGTAGGCCTCTTTGGCAAGCCGCTGGCCGAGGGCCTTCCTGACTTCGTGGACAGAGCGGTTGAAGATCATGCTATCGGGCCGGGAAAAGTAGACAAACTCGAAAATGCACTGGGCGTGCTGGACACTGGGAAAGGGGGAGTGGCTCGTCAACCCGTCCTCGTTGATGACTAAAACCTCCCCCGGCTCTATATCCCTCACGTACTCGGCCTCGATCAGATCGAGGGCGCATGTCTCGCTCGCCAGAACGTACGCATCCCGAAGCTTACCCAAGCAGAGTGGGCGGAAACCGTAAGGGTCCCGCACCGCAATGAGCTCGCTTGGGCTCATGATAGCCAGCGAGTACGCCCCGCGCACCTGCTCGACGGCCTCGACGATCCGATCCACCAGCAGCTCTCGCTCGCTTCGGGCAATGAGGTGAACGATGACCTCGCTGTCCATCGTCGAGCGGAAGATGCTCCCGCCCGCTTCGAGCTCCCGGCGGAGCTTGTCGGCGTTGACGAGGTTTCCGTTGTGGGCGAGAGCGAGGGAGCCGTGGGCATAATCGATAGCGATGGGTTGAGCGTTCTTAAGCTGACTAGTGCCGTAGGTGGAATAACGGGTGTGCCCTATGGCGATGCGCCCGGGCAGAAGCGAGAGCCTCTCGGCGTTAAAAATGTCGGCCACGAGCCCCATAGCCACTTCCAGATGGAGCTCCTTTCCATCGGAAGCAACGATCCCTGCTGATTCCTGGCCTCTGTGCTGAAGGGCGTAGAGGCCGAGATAGGTCATGTTGGCCGCCTCAGGATGGTTGAAAATACCAAAGACGGCGCACTCTTCGTTAAAAGAATCAAACATGTCTCACTGGCCTATTTAATTACTCTTAATAGGGCGCTCGAAGAAGCCAGCCACTCCACTCTGCCAGCGCTGCTTGGCCTCGGACACTTCAACAGAGATGAGGGATCGACCGCTGGAGTCCACGACGACGAGGTTCTCTCCCTCTACAGTCCCCAGGACGGCGAAGGGTACCCCCTGCTCCTCAGCCAAGACCTGGAGGCGCCGCCCGCTCTCTGGAGCGCACGATACAACCACGCGCGAAGGGGCTTCTCCAAAGAGAGCCGCATCGGGGCGGGTCTTCACTTCTAAAGATACAGAGCATCCCAGGGGATGTCCAGAGGGTCTGAAGCCTGACTCGGCCAGGGCCACTGCAAGGCCTCCGTCGCTCACATCGTGGGCGCTTTTTAGAAGGCCCTCTCCGTTGGCGCTGAGGATGAGCTCCTGCAACGAGCGCTCCATTTCCAGATCGATGGATGGCCGTCCGCGGACGAGGCCGTGGGCGACGGCCAGGTACTCGCTGCCGGCGACCTCTTCGGACGCCGGGCCCAACAGCACGACCACGTCTCCTTCGTCCTTGAACCATTGGGTCATGTGGTGGGATATGTCCTCCAAGAGCCCTACCACGCCCACAACGGGGGTCGGGTAGACGGCCGTGCCCAGGGTCTCGTTGTAGAACGAGACGTTGCCCCCCGTCACAGGGGTCGCCAGGGCCCGGCAGGCCTCGGCCATCCCTTCCACCACCTCTGCAAACGCCCACATGGTAGACCCCCTCTCCGGGTTGCCGAAGTTGAGACAGTTCGTGATAGCCAGAGGACGAGCCCCCGAGCAGACGACATTGCGGGCCGCCTCGGCCACAGCCCTCTTGCCTCCCTCCCGGGGGTCAAGCCAGCACCATCGGCCGTTGCCATCGAGGCTCATCGCAACTCCCTTGGTCGTGCCGGGGATGCGGATTACGGCAGCGTCCGAGCCCGGCAACACTACCGTGTTGATACGGACCATGTGGTCGTACTGACGCCAGACCCACTCCTTGCTTGCAATAGAAGGGCTGGCCAGAAGCTCCAGGAGGAGGGACGAACAATCTTCAGGAACGGGGAGCTCTTCGAAATTTAGCGTCTGGCGGTGGGCAAGGTCTTCCGGGGGAGCCTGAGGGCGGTCGTAGACTGGGGCCTCGTCCGTAAGGGCCCTGGCGGGTATGGCCGCAAGCTCGCGGCCATTCTCCGTAACCCGAAGCAACCCGTCTTCTGTCACCTCTCCGACTGTCACGCAATCGAGGTTCCATTTGGCGAAGACCTCCCGGATGCGCCCCTCGGCGCCGGGCTTGGAGACCAGCAACATCCGCTCCTGGCTCTCCGAGAGCATAATCTCGTAGGGGGTCATCCCTTCCTCGCGCCGTGGAACGAGGGCTAAGTCAACGGAGATTCCGGAGCCCCCGCGGCTCGCCATCTCGCTGGTCGAGCAGGTAAGGCCAGCCGCCCCCATGTCCTGAATTCCGACGAGCAGCCCCTCTTTCATGACCTCCAAGCAGGCCTCAAGGAGAAGCTTTTCGGTAAAGGGGTCGCCAACCTGGACTGTCGGTCGGCGCTCCTCGCTCGTCTCGTCGAAATCCTCGCTCGCCATGGTGGCCCCGTGGATTCCGTCGCGTCCCGTCTTGCTGCCAACGTACATGACGGCGTTTCCGACCCCGTCGGCTCTTCCGAGGAAAATGTGGTCGTGGCGCGCAAGCCCCATGTTGAATACGTTCACGAGGGGGTTTCCGTTGTAGACCTCGCTGAATTGAATCTCCCCGCCGATTGTGGGCACGCCTATGCAGTTGCCGTAGGAGGCGATGCCGGCCACGACACCCTCCATCAGGTAGCGGTTTTTTGGAATATCGAGCGGGCCGAACCGAAGGCTGTTCAGGCTCGCCAGAGGCCTGGCCCCCATCGTGAAAATGTCCCGAAGGATTCCTCCCACGCCGGTCGCCGCGCCCTGAAAGGGCTCGATGAAGGAGGGGTGATTATGGCTTTCAATCTTAAAGACGAGAGCGAGGCCGTCCCCGATATCAACAACCCCGGCATTCTCACCAGGCCCCTGCAAGACGTGTGGCCCGTCGGTGGGCAACTTCTTCAGATGCGCCTTGGAGCTCTTATAGGAACAATGCTCGGACCACATGACGGAGAAAATGCCAAGTTCCAGATGGTTTGGATTCCGTCCTAAGAGCTCAACAATGCGGCCGTGCTCGGCCTCTGTCAGGCCGTGCTCAGCGATGAGCTCGGGTGTTATGAGTTTTTCAGACATGGAGCTTATCGATTAGGTCTGTGGGCGGCGAAATTCACGAGACCGTTGCCGCCTTCGCGTAGGAAAGCATTGAACGGAAGATTTTTTGCCCGTCGGAGCTCCCCAAGAGCTCCTCGGATGATCGTTCGGGATGGGGCATCATCCCAAGGACGTTTCCCCGAGTATTCACGATCCCGGCGATGTTTTCGAGCGCCCCGTTGGGGTTGTCCTCCTCTGAGACCTCCCCGTCAGCGTCGCAATACCGCAAGACCACTTGGCGTCTCTCGTTCAACTCCGCAAGCAATTCCTGATCGGCAAAATAAGCCCCTTCGTTATGGGCTATAGGCATTCTTAAGATTTCACCTTCAACACATTGATTTGTAAAGGGAGTGTCGTTTGTCTCGACCCTGACGCTGAGGTATTTGCAGATGAACTTCAGGCTGCGGTTCCGTAGCATCGCGCCCGGCAGTAAACCAAGTTCGAGAAGAATCTGGAAACCGTTGCAAATGCCGAGCACGAGGCCCCCTTCCTCGGCGAATCGCTTTATGGAATCCATAACGGGGCTGAAGCGAGCGATTGCGCCAACCCTAAGGTAGTCTCCGTAGGAAAAGCCTCCAGGGAGAATCAGGGCATCAAGCCCATCGACATCTACATCCTCATGCCAGACATACTCGACGGGCTCTTCAAGGACATCCTTCACCACCCGGTGACAGTCATGATCGTTGTTGCTTCCCGGCATAACCAGCACGCCGAATTTCATGGTAATATCTCCATACTATACAAATAAATAGGACTTATTATCTAAGAATCTATCTGAAATGTATAATCTTCAATCACGGGATTGGCAAGGAGCTTCTCGCACATCTCCATGACATACGCCTCCAGCTCTTCTGGGGGCGCATCGGCGAGGGTCAGCTCCAGGTATTTGCCCATGCGGACTTCCTCAACTTCATACCCAAGGGTTTCCAACGCGCTCTGGACGGTTTGGCCCTGAGGGTCGAGGACACCTTTTTTAAGCGTCACATAAACCTTCGCGATAGGCAATCCGTACCTCCCGCCTATGTTTGACAGATACGACGCCAGACCTCCTCGTAGGACTCCTCTACTCGGCCCAAATCGCGTCGGAACCGATCCTTATCGAGCTTCTCTCCCGTTGCTTTATCCCAGAGGCGGCATCCATCGGGAGAGATTTCATCGCCGAGGAGCACCCCTTCCGAATGACGTCCGAACTCCAGCTTGTAGTCGGCCAAAATAATTCCCCGTCCCTCGAAGTAGGGCACGAGGAGGTCGTTGATTCTAAACGCCGTATCGTTGATAAAGCTCATCTCCTCATCGCTCGCCCACTCAAAAACCCGGATGTGCCATTCATTGATCATGGGGTCCCCCAATTCATCGCTCTTTAGATAATATTCGATGATGGGGAATTGTAACGGCTCGCCTTCCTCGCGGCCGGTGCGTACGGCCAGGCTTCCAGCGATGAGGTTCCTAACGATCACCTCCACAGGGATAATATCCAGCCGCTTGATGAGCATATCTCGCTCTGAGAGCTTCTCAACGAAGTGGGTCGCGACACCGTTCTTCTCCAGGTATTGAAAGACGACAGACGAGATGGCGCAGTTGAAGACCCCTTTGTTGGCGATAACACCTTGTTTTTGGCCGTCAAAGGCCGTCGCGCTGTCTTTAAAGTGCTGGATGAGGAGGCCCGGCTCGTCAGTATCATAGACTATCTTTGCTTTACCTTCGTAAACGGGCCGCCTCGGCTCCATAAACGGCTAATCCCTGTAGCGCTAGTCCTGGGTGAAAACGCGCTCGAAAATTGCTTTAACGTTGCGAAGAAGGAAGGCTGGATCGAAACACCTTTCGACGACCTCCCGGCTCAGGTGCTTCGTTACGGCTGGGTCGGCCATTACGGCCTCCTTGAATTCGACCTCCCCTCGCCACGCCCGCATCGCGTGGTCCTGGACGAGGCTATAGGCCTCCCCACGTTCGAGGCCCGCCTGAGCCAAAGCAACCAGGAGGCTTTGGGAGGCGAGCAGGCCCTTCGTCCGCCCCAGGTTCTCCCGCATGCGGTCGGGGTAGACGATAAGGCGATCGATAAGGTCTGTGGCTTTGGCCACCATGTAGTCAGCGAGAATCGTGCTGTCGGGCATAATGATGCGCTCGGCCGAGGAGTGAGTGATATCGCGCTCGTGCCAGAGCGGCACGTTCTCAAGCGCCGCGTGGAGATTGCCCCGTATCACGCGGGAAAGGCCGCACAACCGCTCGGCGATTATTGGGTTGCGCTTGTGGGGCATGGCCGAAGAGCCTTTCTGGCCAGGAGAAAAGTACTCCTCCACTTCAAGCACTTCGGTCCGCTGGAGGTGGCGAACTTCCAAGGCGATCTTCTCGATGCTCGTAGCGAGCAAAGAAAGCGCGGCGTGGAAATCGGCGTGTCGGTCCCTCTGCACTACCTGGCTCGAGGCCGGTGCGGGCTTTATGCCTAGCCGGTCGCATACATGGGCCTCAACCTCAGGTGGGCAGTGGGCGAATGTGCCTACAGCCCCTGAGAGCTTTCCTACCGCCACACCCTCGGCGGCGCTCTCGAGCCGGTCCCGGCGCCGTCGTATCTCGTCCCACCAGATAGCGAGTTTCAACCCGAAGGTCGTCGGTTCGGCATGGACGCCGTGAGTGCGCCCCACCATGGGTACATCTTGGAACTCATAGGCCCGCCGCTTGAGGACTGCCAGGAACTCCTCAAGGCCTGCCAGAATGAGCTGAGAAGCCTCCTTGAGCAGGACGGCCAGAGAGGTGTCCAATATATCTGAGGATGTGAGGCCTAGATGGAGCCAGCGCGCGTCCTCTCCGACGGTCTCCCCCACCGCGGTGATGAAGGCGACGACATCGTGGTGCACCTCGGCCTCGATGGCTTCGATCCGTCCGATATCGAAGCTCGCTTTTGCCCGAAGGCGCTGGGCGGCATCCTTCGGAACCAGGTCCAACCCGGCCATCGCCTCACAGGCGAGCAGCTCTATCTCCAGCCAGAGCTCGAACTTCTTCTGGGGGGCCCATAGCTCCCCCATGGCGGGCCGAGTGTAGCGAGAAATCACGGCGCTTGCTCCAGGCGGCTTCTGAGCATGTGATATAGGAGGGGCAGAAGCAGCTCGTGGTGACCGGTAATCGAGTAGCCTGCCCCCGACTCTAGGGTCGGCCTGGCGACGACGTTGACCGACGGCCGGTAGTGGCGGATCATGTCGAAATCAACGGTGGTGAAGTCGCGGACGTCGTGGCCCAGGTTGCGGACGAGCGAGAGGGCCTTTAAAAATATCTCGGGCAGCAGGACGGCCGAGCCGATGTTGATGTAGACCCCACCGTCGCCCATCTCGCTGACCATTGCGCAGAAGCGCTGAAAGTCCCGGTAGGTCCCCTCTCCTACAAGCGCCCCGTCTGTCGAAGGATGCATGTGGATGACGTCGGTCCCCAGGGCTACGTGAACCGTCACGGGCAAGACCTGGGCATAACCACCTGCGAGCAGGCTTAGGTCGACATACGGGTGCTTGCCCTCCACAAGGTCGCGGCCAACCGCCTCTCCAACGCCCAACCCTTTGGGAACGTATCGGGCGAGAGCCCCATTGATCGTCGCCGCCGTCTCCTCAGCCATACCGAAACGGCCGGAGCCGATCTCCGCCTCCACATCCTCGCTGGTCGCCCCCATCAAGGCCAGCTCCACATCATGCACGAGCCCGGCCCCGTGCATGGTAAGACCCGTGATGACGCCCCGCTCCATCAAATCGAGGATCAGCGGTGAGCATCCAACCTTGATGACGTGGGCCCCGACCCCCAAAATGACCGGTTTGTCATTTGACCGGGCGGCGAGTATCGCTTCCACCACGGCCTTCAAGTCAGCTGCTTTAAGGATATCGGGCAGAATAGCCACGACATCGCGCGCCTCTTCCCAGCGCCGGGGATCGGCGAATGCCTCACTGGAGACCTTGTGGCGCCGTCCCTTCAGGGAATATGTGCTGACCTGGTCAAAGGCGAGTTTCTTAAGCCGATAGCGGTCAGTCATTCTGATTCACCGATCTAACCCGGTTAAGTTGTATCTCTCCGCGATCCGCTGGACGATGTCGCTCGTCGACCAGCCCTCGACTAGAGGCACCAGCTCGACCCGGCCTCCGCCCGCCTCCACTATCTCGCGGCCCACGACTTCCTCGAGGGTGTAATCTCCACCTTTGACCAAAACATCAGGCATCAACTCCTCGATAAGCCGCTCCGGAGTCGGCTCGTCGAAAATGATCACGCTGTCAACGCAGTCGAGGCTCGCCATTATTTTTGCTCTATCGCCCTGCCCTATAATCGGTCGCTCCGGACCCTTGAGGTTGCTGACGCTCTCATCACTATTGAGTCCGAGCACCAGCAGGTCACCCAGGCTTCGGGCCTTATTGAGCATCATGATATGACCGGCATGGAGGAGATCGAAGCACCCGTTGGTAAAGACGATCGCCTTGTTCCGCCCGCGGGCGAGCCGAACCAGTTTAGAGGCTTCATCCAATGAGACAATCTTCCGCGCGGAGTGAAATTGGCCCTCCTCCAAGTATCCAATAATTTCTTCTTTCGTGGCCACGGACGTCCCCACCTTCCCCACGACGATGCCCGCCCCGATGTTGGCGAGCCTGGCAGCCTCTTCCAAGGAAGCATCGGCGAAGGCCCCGAGGCTGAAGACCGCTACGGCAGTGTCACCGGCCCCAGTAACGTCGAACACTTCCCTCGCCTGGGTGGGAATTTGTACCGAGGAGCCGTCGGCGCTAAAAAGACTCATTCCCTCCCGTCCCCTCGTGACCAAAATGCTCTCGCAGTCCACTTGCTCAAAAATGATTGCGGCAGCCCGGAGCAAGTCTTCTTCGCCCTTGAGCTCAACACCCGTGGCTTCCTCTACTTCCTGAAAATTAGGAGTGATAATGTGACTGCCGCGATAGCGCTCGTAGCGACGGCCCTTGGGGTCCACGATTACGCGCTTTCCGTGGCTTTGGGCCTCGGAAATGGTTAGCTGTATGAGACCATCGGTCAAGACGCCCTTGAGGTAATCCGACATGATGATGCCGTCGACTTGCGGAACAGCCTCTCTAATGGCTCGCCCGATGAGCTCGGCCAGGGTACGATCGACGTCTAAACGCTCTTCGCGATCCATCCGAAGGATTTGCTGGGCGTGGGCTATGAAGCGAACCTTGTGGCTCGTGGGCCTGTTCGGATCGGCGATGACCCCGAGCGTATCGACGCCCGCTGACCGAAGAGTATTCTTGAGCGCCAGGCCTTGGTCGTCTTGTCCTACAACCCCTATCAAGGTAACCTCAACGCCCATCGTCGCCAGGTTGTATGCCACATTCGCAGCGCCTCCGGGAGCCGTATGGCTTGACTGCCAATCGAGGACCTGCACGGGGGCCTCGGGGGAGATTTTACTGACCCGCCCCCAGACGAACTCGTCGTAGATTAAATCTCCAACTACGAGCGTCTTCATTCCCTCGGCCCGCTTTAGGACCTTTTTAAATACCTCGTTCACGCGGCCTCTCACCCTCCTTGCGTTGCCTTCTCCTCGGCGGCTTGAGCTGCGAGCCTCTCATCGATCAGGTCGCACCAGATATGCCCAATCGTAATGTGCGCTTCTTGAATACGCGGAACGCTTTGAGAAGGGACGACTACAACGGCGTCGGAGAGGCTCTTCAACGACCCGCCCCCCATTCCCAGAAGGCCAACCGTGGAAACCCCTCTGCTGCGGGCCCTCTCCATTGCCCGTTGGACGTTAAGCGACTCCCCGCTCGTAGAGATTCCAATGAGGCAGTCGCCGGGGCTTCCAAGGGCCTCCACCTGCCTGGCAAAAATCTCTTCGAAGCCTAAATCGTTGCCCACAGCCGTCAGAATAGAAGTATCGGTCGTCAGGGCGAGGGCGGCCGCGGCAAGCCTGGGACGGTCGAACCGGCCAACCAGCTCAGCGGCGATGTGTTGGGCATCGGCTGCGCTTCCTCCATTGCCGCAAAGAAGTATCTTCCCCCCGCCGGCCAGGGCGCCCCACATCAGGTCGAAGGCCTGCTCGATGGCCCCCGGAAGCTGCTCGGCGCAGTCCAGCTTCAGGCGGCTGCTCTCTGCAAGATGATCGACAATGCGTTTACGGGTCATGTCAGCCCATCTGTTCCTTATAGAAGTGAATCGTCCTCTTCAAGCCCTCTTCAATGTCGACCTGAGGTTTCCAGTCCAAAAGGGTCTTAGCCCGTGTGATGTCCGGTCTGCGAACCTTCGGATCATCCACCGGCAGGGGCTTTCGGACAATAGGGCTCGAGCCTCCGCTGAGGTCGTTCACCATGTTGGCAAGCTCCAAAATGGAAATCTCCTGGGGGTTGCCCAGGTTGACCGGCTCGTTGAAGTCCGAGACCAGCAGCCTCCAGATGCCTTCCACGAGGTCGTCAATATAGCAAAAACTGCGCGTCTGGGCTCCATCGCCGAAGACCGTGAGCGGCTCGCCCCGAAGCGCTTGGCCGATGAATGTCGGGACGGCCCTTCCGTCGTCGAGGCGCATGCGCGGCCCATAGGTATTAAAAATGCGGGCGATTTTGGTGTCGATCCCATGGGCTCGATGATACGCCATGGTGATGGCCTCGGCGAAGCGCTTTGCCTCATCGTACACGCCCCGAGGGCCGATGGGGTTGACGTTGCCCCAATAGTCCTCGTGCTGAGGATGGGCCTTGGGGTCGCCGTAGACCTCCGAGGTGGAGGCCAGCAGGAAGGTGGACTCCTTGGCCTTGGCCACACCTAGGGCATGATGGGTCCCAAGAGATCCCACCTTGAGGGTCTGGATGGGAAAGCGCTGGTAATCGATGGGGCTGGCGGGGGAGGCTAAGTGAAGGAGGTAGTCAACCGGCCCGTCGATGTCGATGTAGGTGCTGACGTTGTGCTCGATGAGGCGAAAGGGCTCTTGCGGGGCAACGTGACTCACATTGGCAAGGTCCCCCGTCAGGAGATTATCGAGGCAGATAACCTCATGCCCCATCTCCAAGAGGTAATCGACGAGATGGGAGCCGATGAATCCCGCCCCTCCGGTGATGAGGGTTCGGGGACGGGAGTCCCTCGAGGTCGCTCTATCTACCACTGTGCTAAGTCCACCCCTCGACCAACCCCGAAATAGGTGAAGCCCAACCGGGCTTTCTTCTCTGGGTTGTAGAAATTGCGCCCATCGAACAGGACGGGGTCTCGCATCGCGTCTCGAATCTTCTCCATGTTGAGGAGCTTGAACTCCCGCCACTCCGTCACCAGGACGAGGGCATCCGTCCCCTCGGCCACCTCGTAGGCGCTCGCGCATAACTTAATCTGAGGCAACGCCTTTCGGGCGTTCTCCATGGACTGTGGATCGTAGGCCTTCAGTTCGGCCCCGCGAGCTAGAAGCTCGGTGATAATCTCGATGGACTTCGCCTCCCTCATATCGTCTGTGTTGGGCTTAAAGGCCAGCCCCAACACCCCGATGGTCTTCCCGGCCAGGCCCCCCAAAGCGTCCTCCATCGTGGCGATAAGTTGCGGCACTCGATCCAGATTTATGGCTAAGACTTCCTTGAGGAGCCGAAAATCGTAGCCGAGCTTTTCAGATGTATGGACCAGGCTTTCGATGTCCTTCGGGAAGCACGACCCTCCGAAGCCAAGACCGGCATTTAAAAATTCGCGCCCGATACGGTGATCGTAGCCCATCCCCTTCGCAACGACCGTCACATCGGCCTCGGCGCGCTCACACACATCGGCAATCGCATTGATAAAGGAGACCTTCATGGCCAGAAAGGCATTGGAGGCGTACTTGATAATCTCTGCCGAGTGGACGTCGGTGATCAGCATCGGGCGCTCCAGAGAAGCGTAGAGTTCGAGAAGCTTCATGGCCACATTCTTGCTCGGAGCACCGATAATGATGCGGTCGGGCTGTAGCGTGTCCTGGACGGCTGAGCCCTCCCGGAGAAACTCAGGATTGGAGACCACATCAAACTCCACATCGTGGAGTTTGTGTTTATCGATAATCTGGCGGACGAGGTCTCCCGTGCCAACGGGCACGGTAGATTTGTTCACAATAACTTTATACTGGTCGAGACCCTTAGCAATGGAAATCGCGGCCGCCTCCACCTGGGAGAGATCAGTCTCACCGGTATCTTTGGGCGGGGTGCCCACGCAGATGAATATAATTTCAGAGCTCCGTACGGAATCCTCGGTGTCGGTGGTCAAGCTGAGGCGACCTTCTTCGATGTTTCGAAAGAGGATCTCCTTAAGGCCGGGCTCGTAGATGGGCATGATCCCCTTCTTAAGGGCATCTACCTTCTCTTTATCGATATCCACGCAAATGACATCATTGCCGAGGTCCGAAAAGACGGCGCCCGTCGTCAACCCCACATAGCCGAGCCCTATAACGCAAATGTTCATAACGTTTTCTTGGCTCCTACTTTCCCCGGCTCAGCGCAAGTGCCCTGTTAGGCCCTGTACGTCACGTGGATGCAGCTGCCTTGGAGGAAGTGGTGCGAAATGCCTCAACCGTATCCTTAAGTCCTTGGGCAAACGATACCGTAGGGCTATAGCCCAGGCGAGCGCCGCTCAGGGCGATATTGGCTGCCGAGTGACGTATATCACCGGGGCGCGGCGGCAGATGGACCACCTCAAGCTTCCGGCCCAGGACGCCTTCCAAGGCCTCCACCAACTCGAGGAGGCTGTATGGGGTCCCGGCGGCCACATTGATAACTTCCCCTCCCTCTATTGGCGCCTGCATGGCCAGCGTTGTACCCGCCACAACGTTGTCTATATAGGTAAAGTCGCGCGTCTGGCGCCCATCCCCATATATGGGGAGAGCCTCCCCCCGAAGGGCAAAGGTTATAAATCGAGGGATTACCGCTGCATACTCGCCTTGAGGGTCTTGCCTGGGTCCAAAAACATTAAAATAACGAATGCATACAGTCTTGAGGTCATATAGATGACTGAATAGCTGCATGTATTCCTCTCCCGCCTTCTTGGATAAGGCATACGGAGAGAGCGGCACGCCAACTTCTTCCTCGGTCAAGAGGCGGCCGTCAGCCTTACCGCCGTAAACCGAAGAGGATGAGGCGAAAACGACCCGCCCAGCCCCATTATCGCTGGCCGCCTTCAATACGTTTAAGGTGCCGATTACGTTGACTTCCGTCGTCGTAATCGGGTCCTTGACCGATCGGTTCACCGAGGGAACGGCGCCGAGGTGAAAAATCCCCTCCACACCTGCCGCGGCCCGAGAGATTAAATCAAGGTCCCTCAAGTCACCTTCAATAACTTCAAGACGGGACGTATCGACGGGCGGGCCGAAGGTCAGGTTTTCCTTCCGGCCCGAGCTGAAATCGTCCACTACCCGGACCCTATGGCCATCCATTAAGAGCCGCTCCACCACGTGGGAGCCGATGAAGCCCGCACCGCCCGTTACCAGGTAAAATGCCATGGGTTGAGCCGTCCTCTTAGAGCTTCACCACGCGTCCAACCCCTTTGGGGACGTCCCGCGTGGCGTTACGTGTATCGACCAGCAGGGAGGCGTGCTTGGCCAAGAAGTTATAGTCGTAGAGCGTGTGGTCTGTCACCACG
>JADFOP010000021.1 GCA_022562795.1 Nitrospinota bacterium | reverse complement strand
GTTAAAGCCCACCACACCGGCCGGCGACCCGACGGACAAGGTCCCGGCGGGAAGGCCCAGGCAGCGGGCCGGCCCCAAGGTCAGGCGCTCGACGGCCTCAGGGAGGCCCATGAGGCCTTCCTCGACGAGCCGGAGCACCAACGGCAGGGCCGTCTCCAGGCCCACTACGCCGAAGGCCGCCTGGTCGAACTCGACCTCCTTTTCCGCCTCCGCGTGGGGCGCGTGGTCGGTGGCCACAGCGTCGATAACCCCCTCGGCCAGCGCCGCGCGTAGCGCTGAGCGGTCCTCGGCCGACCGCAGCGGCGGATTCATCTTCGCAAGGGTATCGTAGCCTCGGACGGCCTCGTCGGTCAGCATCAGGTGATGGGGGGTCACCTCGGCGGTCACCGGGACCTCCCGCGCTTTGGCCTCCCGAAGCAGCCGCACGCTGCCTGCCGAAGAGAGGTGGGCCAGGTGAACGGGCAGCCGCAGGGTCTCGGCGAGCAGAATGTCCCTAGCTACCAAAATCTCCTCGGCCGCCGCGGGCCAGCCGACGAGGCCGAGCTCCGTCGCCACAGGCCCCTCGTGCATGACCGCCCCCCGGGTAAGGCCCGTATCCTCGCAGTGCTGCACGATTGTGAGCCCGAAGCGACTCGCGTACTCCATGGCCCGGCGCATGAGGCCTGAGTCGAGCACCGGTCGGCCATCATCGCTCAAGGCCACGCAGCCGACTTCGGCCAGCTCTCCGATCTCGGCAAGCTCGCGGCCCTCGAGCTTCTTAGAGACCGCCCCGATCGGGTAGACCTTGCAGGCCCCGCGGGCGGCGGCCTCCTTTAAGATGAATTCCGCTACCGTGCCGTTGTCATTCACCGGGTCGGTGTTGGCCATGCAGCAGACGGAGGTGAAGCCCCCCGCCACCGCCGCCCTCGTGCCGCTCTCGATGGTCTCCTTGTGCTCGAAGCCCGGCTGGCGCAAATGGACGTGGATGTCCACAAACCCAGGGGCCACTACACACCCCCGGGCATCCAAGGCGACGATGCCGTCGAGAGGGGGAGGCGCAGCCGGGTCGAAGGGCTCTATAACACTCCCTGCGGGAAGCTGGGCTCGAAGCCCTGGCCCAACAGCGTTCAGGCTGCCCTCTTCGATAAGGAGGTCGAGGTCATCGTCGGTCCCCGATTCGGGATCGATGAGACGGCCTCCCTCAATCAGCAGACGCATCGCGCCGTCCTCCTGCTAAGAGATAGAGCAGGGCCATTCTAACCGCCACCCCGTTGGTTACCTGTTCAAGGATGACGCTGTGGGGCCCGTCGGCAACCTCATGGGCGATCTCCACACCCCGGTTGATCGGCCCCGGGTGCATGATGAGAACATCCGGCTTGGCGAGGCTCAGCCGATCGGAAGTGAGACACCAAAACCGGCTGTATTCCCTAAGCGACGGGAAGTATGCCATTCCCATCCGCTCGAACTGGACCCGAAGCATCATAATGACGTCGACACCGGCGACGGCCTCCTCCATGATGGATGTGGCCTCGACCCCCAGGGCCTCGATGCCCACCGGCAGGAGGGTCGGCGGGCCGCAGACTGTGACCCGCATTCCCAGGGACCGCATCGCGAAGATGTTGCTTCGGGCCACCCGACTGTGGGTGATATCGCCCACAATGGCGACCTTCAGGCCCTCCAGCTTTCCAGCGTGTTCTCGAATGGTGTAGCAATCAAGCAACGCCTGGGTAGGGTGCTCGTGGGCGCCGTCCCCGGCGTTGACGACCCCGCAGGCCAAGACGCGGGCTAGGGAGTGGGGCGCCCCGGCAGAGGCGTGGCGGACCACCACCACATCGGGCGACATGGCCTCGAGGTTGCGGGCCATATCGAGCAGCGTCTCGCCCTTAGAGACGCTGGAGCCCGAGGCCGCGACGTTCACCACGTCTGCGCTCAAGCGCTTTCCCGCAATCTCAAAAGAGGCCCGGGTGCGAGTGGAGGGCTCGTAGAAGAGGTTTATGACGGTCTTGCCCCGTAAGGTAGGCACCTTTTTAATCTCCCGGGAGGAGATTTCCTTGAAGGCGTCCGCCTGCTCGAGGACCGCCATGATCTCCTTGTCTTCTAAGTCCGCACAGCCCAGCAGGTCTTTGCGCTGCCACCGCCTCTGCATCTCGACGCGCCTCCCTAGTTTTCTATGTCGCGTACGACGACCCTGTCGGCGCCGTCTTCCTCGACGAGCATCGCCCGGACCACCTCCGAGCGGCTCGTCGGGACGTTGCGCCCTACGTAGTCGGGCCGAATAGGGAGCTCCCGATGGCCTCTATCGACGAGGACTGCCAGTTGAATCTCCTCTGGCCGGCCGAAGTCCATGAGATGGTCGAGGGCCGCCCTGATGGAGCGGCCCGTGTAGAGGACATCGTCCACAAGGACGATCTTCATCCCGTCAACGCTGAATGGGATGTCGGTCGTCCCCACCACGAAGCGCGGCGGCTCACCCATGTGAAGGTCGTCGCGGTAGAGGGTGATATCGAGCGTCCCCAAGGGGACCCGCTGGCCCTCGATCTTCAGCAAACGCTCCTGGAGCCGGCGGGCCAGATGGACGCCGCGCGTGTGGATGCCCACCAGGGCCACGTCAGCGCAGCCCTTGTTGCGCTCCAATATCTCGTGGGCTATCCTGGATAGCGCCCGGCCGATTTGCTCCTCGGTCATGATGGGCGCCTTGTCGGTTGTCACGCCGTCGTCGCTCATCGTTGAGGCCAGCCCCTGAGCAAGCCGGGTGAAGCATTCAAGCCGGCGCGGCGGTGCTCTGCGGCCAAAAAAAATCCCCCCCGCCCAACCGCACGAGGGGAATGGACGCCCCCTTTATGAAGGGGGCCGCAATATTTAGCTCCTGCAATCACCCTTAATCGCCTCACGGGACAGATTTATAAGGGTTACGTCGGAACGAAACTCGTTCCCCCCTTTTATACGATACAAAGAGGGATAAAGCAAGCCTATTTCCGCGATTTTCCGCGATTTTCCGAATATTCCGAATATTTAATCTAACCGCTTATTTTCTGAGTTATTACATGGAATGGGGTTTTGGCCCACGTCTAGGCACCGGCTTATGGCTACTGGCTAATCGTTCTCCGGATACCCGAGCTTGGCCGAGACCTTCCGGGCCGCATCGACGACCAGGGGGACTAGCTCCTCATTGATGCGCTCGTCATCCATTCGGAATAAAGGCCCTGCGATGGAGATGCCGGCCACCACTCGGCCTGTGTAGTCCCTAACGGGGGCGGCCACACACCTGACATCGTCTTCGTACTCCTGGTTGTCCAAGGCGTAGCCCAGCTCGGCGCATCGGGTGAGATCTTCTGAAAGAGCGTCGAGATCGACTGCGGTGTTGTCTGTGTAACGCACGAGGGGTCGATCTTTGAAGAGGCGCTCAAGGTCGTCCTCACTCTGGTAGGCGAGTTGAATCTTCCCCGCAGCCGTGCAGTATGAGGGAAGACGGCGGCCGGTCCGAGAGATGAGCTTGATCGTATGTCTGCTCTCGATTAAGTCGAGGTAGACGATCTCGCCCTCCCGGAGAATGGAAATATACACGCTCTCATTACATTTCATCACCACCTCGCGGAGAACGGACCGGGCGTGGCGGATGAGGCCGCTCTTGTGGAGGTAGACCTGGGCCATCTCGAAGACCTTGAGCCCCAGTCGGTAGTTCTCGGTCTTGGGGTTCTGAACGACATAGCCCCGCTCCTGGAATGTCGCTAGGAGGCGAAAAACATTATTCTTAGAGAAACCGAGTTCCTTCGCGAGCTCCGTGACCCCCAGCTCCTCGCTGTCTCCACCCAGGGCCTCGAGAACCTCGAAGGCGTGGTCCACGGCCTTGACGACTGGCGGGCTTTTCCTTCCGGGCGCTTCCATACCTCCTCCTCGTCTCGTATGGGTCCGTCTAGCGGCCCTCTGCGGGTGCCTTGCCCAGGTCCGCCCGCTCAATAAAGGCGTCCCCCCGCAGACTCTCTATAAACTCATTGTATCGCTCCTCACGCTTCAAATCCAATAGCTTGGCCCGAATCTGAGAAGCTATCTGCTCGAGGGGGAGGGGCTTATCACCCCACCGCTTGTCAACTTTAAGGACGTGGAAACCCCGGTCGGTGGCGATGGGCCCGCGAATCTCCCCCTCCCACATCTCAAAGGCTACTTTTTCAAGATCGGGGACCATTTCGCCCCGCTTGAAGCGCCCGACCCGCCCTCCATGAGACCCCGTGGGGTCATCGGATTTTGCTCGGGCCACCACCCCCAAGGGTTCCCCACGCTCCAGGGCCGCCATGACGCCCTCAACCTTCTGGTCGACCTCCCTAAGGGCAGCCTCATCTCCGTTGGCCGGCAGGGCTATAAATATCTGGCTTATCTCCACCGCTGGGGGCGGGATGAACTCCTTTATGTTGCTGAGGTAGTAATCCTGCACGTCGGCATCGGAGACCTGCACGCGGGAGACGACCTCGAAGTTGTATACTCGGCGGCGAACGATCTGCTCTCGTAACTTCTCGCGGTATTGATCAATGGTGATCCCTTCCTGCGCGAGGAGCAGGTCAAACTGCTCGGGAGTCATGTTATTCTTGGCCATCACGTCGGCCACGGCTTCGTCCAGCTCCTTATCGGAGGCCTCCACCCCGAGGCGCTCGGCAAGCTGAACCTGAAGGCGGAGGTCGATGATGCGATCGAGCAGGGCTGATTGGACTCTGCGAATCTCCTCCTCCTGACGCTCGGGGGGCACTTGGCTCCGGATGCGCGCTATAAAGGGCTGAGCCAACTCCTGGACCTCGCTCAAGGTTATAATGTCCTTGTTGACCCTCCCTAGGACCCTGTCGATAGTCTTGGGGCGCTCCCCTTTTAACACGGTAACGCGCGACGGCAGCGGGAGCTCCTCCGATCCAGGGGTCAATAGCTCAGGCGGCTCGATCCCAAATATCCTCCAAGGCCCCTCATCCACGATTCCTAAAGTGGGGGCTAAACCCCGGTAGGGTACACCAGATCCGCTGGCAGCCGGTATATCTTCCAACCTGGTGGTCGTGGTTGCCGTCCTGCCGCACCCACAAGCCACGGCGATAACCAGACCAAGGGCCGCCGCACATTGTGCACGCCTCATCGTCTGGGCCCCCCCACCGTCGGGTGGACGATGACCGTGGTCCGTGCACGGAGCTCGGCCACCCACTGCCGATAGCGCGCCTCGTGGGCCTCGCCCCCCAGGAGGGCGACGATCTCTGAACGAGCCTCCTCAAGGGAGGGCACACCCGCCGGCACCATCTCTACAAGCTTGAAGAGGTGGTAACCGTACGGGGAGGCTACAACCGGGCTAACCTCACCAGGCTGTAGGGAGAAAATGGCCTCGTCGAAGGCCTCCGGCATCTGACCTGGGCTGACCCAGCCGAGCTCCCCGTTCCGGACCGCCTCGGGCCCCAGGGAGCGGCGACGGGCCGTCTCTGCAAAGTCGCCTCCGGCAAGGATAGCCTCCCGTACGCTTTTCGCCTCATCGGCGGTGGAAACCACGAGGTGGAGGGTCCGGGCCCTAACTGGCCTATGAAGCTCCCCTTTGTGGCTCATGTAGTAGGTTTTGACCACACCGGGCTTCGGCGGCTCAGGCCTGCCGACCACTTCCTCCAGTAGGCGTTCGATGGCAAGATCCTCTGCCAGGCTGGCCCTGAAGGACTGGAGCGAGTGGCCCCGCTCCGCTAGCATAGCCTCGTATTCTGCAGAGGAATAACCCTCGGCCAGCACCTTCAGGCGACGTTCCACGGCCTCCTGTGAAGATGATATCCCCCGACGGGCCGCCTCCTGGAGCAGAAGATGACGGGTGATGAGATCTTCCAGCACCCTCTCTTCCAGGGCCCACTGCACTTCAGGCCTGGCCAATAGCTCCGGGGCCAGATTTGCCCGCCGCAGGGTCAGGGCTTCCTCAAACGCCTCCGCCGTAATCTCCTGGCCGCTAACTGTGGCGACAGCCCCCCGCGGCTCGACAGACCCGGAGTCGCAACCAGCCAGGGCAAGGACAAGAACACAAATCAACCACCGTTTGAGACTCGTCTCAACGTCAGAGGAGGCGTTCCGACGCCTTCGACTCGATCCTTTCCTCTTGGTGCGCTCCTGGTATTTTTTGGGATAACCAACCGTCATTTGGTTTCCTCACTCATACCAAATTCAGCCATCGCCTGCAAGGATTTTCTAAGTCGTTGAAGCCTCTCGCGCGGCGCCAGGCCAGTGCCATCCCAGACGAGGCCCCGAGGGGGGATAGCCCTCCAGGCGAGCCCCGCGGCGGCCTCGGGCGTCGGCGGAGGCCCTCCCAGCATTGGGCTGGAGACGGCCAGGGTCAGGGTGACACGCCCGTCGGAATCCTCAACCGCCTCGATTACAAGCCTGCGGGCCGCCAAGCGGACTGAGACGGCGTCGAAGAGCGCTTCAACGGCGGGCGGGGGCGGCCCATAGCGGTCTAGCACCTCCTGGCTCAACGCATCGAGGGCCGATGGCGTCCTCACCCGGCCGAGCCTCGCATATATCTCCAGCCGCTGGGTTGGTGAGGGGAGGTAGTCGGTGGGAACGGCTCCCGCCCGAGGCAGGCTCAGGGTCGGCTCGACGGCCTCCCCGGAATCCTCTCCCTTAATTTCACCCACCGCCTCGGCCAGCAGCCGGCAGTAGAGTTCAAAGCCGACCGCGGCGACGTGGCCGCTCTGTTCAGACCCAAGAACGTTGCCGGCGCCCCGGATCTCCATATCCCGGGCGGCGAGGCGAAGCCCGCTGCCCAATGCCGTCAGCTCCCCGACGGCCCGAAGCCGCTGGCGGGCCACTCCCGTCAGCGCGCGGGGCGGGGGAACGAGGAGGTAGGCGTAGGCCTGATGCCGGTCCCGACCGACCCGTCCCCTAAGCTGGTAGAGCTGAGCCAGGCCCATCCGATCTGCCCGGTCGATGATGATGGTGTTGACGCTGGGTATGTCGAGGCCGTTCTCAATGATGGTCGTACACAACAGGACATCGTAGGCCCTGTCGAGGAAGTCAACCATGGCCCGCTCCAGGGCCCGCTCCGACATCTGGCCGTGCGCAACGACCACACGGGCGTGAGGGACAAGGCCTCGCAGATACTCCGCGAAGGTCTCAATTGTCTCCACCCGGTTGTGGACCACGAACACCTGGCCCCCTCGGGCAAGCTCACGGCCGATAGCCTCTTCGATGACCCGGGGGTCAAAAGGCTTAATGTAGGTCTTGACCGCCAAGCGGTCCTCAGGAGGAGTGTCGATGACCGAGAGGTCCCGTATCCCCGCCAGGGCCATGTGCAGGGTTCGTGGAATGGGGGTGGCTGTCATTGTGAGAACATCGACGCCGGAGCGCATTTTCTTGAGGCGTTCCTTGTGGGCGACGCCGAAGCGCTGCTCCTCATCGATGATGAGCAGACCAAGGTTGGCGAAGGCCACATCGCCCTGCAAAAGACGATGGGTGCCGATGACTAGGTCCACGGCTCCTGAGGCGAGGCCTTCGAGGACGGCCTTCTGGCGAGCTCGGGGCAAAAATCGGCTCAGCATGCCGATGTTAACGTGGTATGCGGCGAAACGTGCGCGAAAGGTCTGGTAGTGCTGGGCGGCGAGCACCGTGGTGGGAACCAGGACCGCCACCTGTCGGCCGTCGTAGACCGCCTTGAAGGCCGCCCTCATCGCGACCTCCGTCTTGCCGTAGCCGACATCGCCGCACACGAGCCGGTCGGTAGGCCTGGGAGACTCCATGTCGACGGCCACCTCTTCAATTACCCGGGCCTGATCCTCGGTCTCCTCGTACGGGAAGGCGGCGGCGAACTCTCGGTGCGAGGCGCCATCGGGGCTGAAGGCGATTCCCTCAGCGGCTGCGCGTTTGGCGGCGACTCCCAACAGCTCCTCAGCCAGTTCGCGGGCGGCGGCCTTTACACGCTTCTTGGTCCGCTCCCAGGCGGCCGTGCCGAGCCTGGCAAGGGACGGCTCGCCATCGGCCCCTACATAACGCTCCACCAGGCGAAACTGCTCCAGGGGGACGTATACACGGTCTCCTTCGGCGTATTCCAGGACGAGGCATTCGGTCGGATCGCCCTTGACGGGAACAGCCTCCAGGCCCCGGAAGCAGCCGATGCCGTAATCCGCGTGCACAACGAAATCACCTGGCGATAGCTCGGCGGCTCGAAACCATACCGCCTCGGCCCGTCGGAGCCTTCGGCGCCTCACGATTTTGCGCACCCCGAAAAGCTCTTCTTCAGTCACCAAGTGGACCCCGGCAACGGGCAGGCTCACCCCGGCCGAAAGTCGACCTACCAGGAGGGCCAGCGGCGGTAGCTCCTCCAGGGCTTCGAGCGGCGAGGGCTCGCGGGCGGCGAAGGGTTTTAATACGGGGACGTTGAGATCGTACTCGGACAAAACCGCCTGGAGCCTGCCTGCGCTCGCCTCGTTGATGCAGAGGACGCCAACCCTCTCTCCATCGCGCGCGCGCTCAGCCGCCCAGCGCCCAAAGGCCTCAAGGCGGCCGAAAAAAGTCTCAGGCGAGGCCGACCTCAGAGGCAGCACCCCGGCCTCCTCCCCCTCAGGCGGCAGGCTTGAGACGGCCCACCCCGCCCGCTCGCGCGCCGCCCGAAAGAGATCGTCCCCTTTCAGGTATAGCTCAGCGGGAGGGCAGGCGAGCCTCTTCGCCTCGCGGGCAAGCCTCCAGCCTTTCTCGGCCTGATCCCAGACCCCCTCGATCCGGTCGCCAAATTCGCCGGGGTTAAAGAGACAAACCCTGGCCGAAGGAGGCAGGTGATCGAACAAGCTTGAAGCCCCCTCTGTGAGAAGCGGCATGAGGAAGGCCGCCTCCTCGGTGGGCTGGCCCTCTTCGAGCCGTTCGACGATCTCCTTGGCCTGCCTCCGGGCAACTCCAAGTTCAAGGGCTTCCTTCTTAAGACGTTCGGCAGCTATCTTCGTAATCGGCCCCGCCAGGCCGTCTTCCCTCGTCGGCCACAGGTGAACAGCGCCTAAAGGCTCGACGCTCCTTTGGTCAGACGGGTCGAAGGTCCGAAGGCTCGCGACCTTGTCGCCGTCAAGCTCCACGCGGACGGGAAGGTCCGCCAATGGCGGATAGGCGTCGACGATCCCCCCACGGACGGCGCACTCGCCCACCTCCTCGACCACATCCACCCTACGATAGCCGGCCGCAAGCAATGCCTCGACCAACTCGTCCCGCTCCCACGTCTGCCCCGCCTCGACCCCCATGCCCAGCAGGGCAGCATGGCCGACGGGGAGGGTCTTTTGGAGGGCCGACTTCAAAGGAGCGACCACAATGCAGGGCTCCCCCGACCGAAGCGCGGCAAGGGCCGCCATCCGCTCGCCCACGAGCTCCCGGTCTGGAAGGGCCTCCTCGTAGGGAAGAATATCCCAAGCCGGAAGAGAGTAGACACGCCAGGCCGCCTCTCCTTGCTCCTCCTCGTCGCCGAGGACGACTCGGAGGTCGCTCACCAGCTCATCGGCCAGGCTGACCTCAGGCGTAAGCACCAATAAGGTCCTTCCAGCGACGACCAATGCATGAGCGAGCAGGAGAGCCGCAGCGGGCGAGGCGACCTCTGCCACCTCGTAGAAGCCAGGCTCGGTAAGACCGGCGACGGCTTCGGCGGCGGCCTCTTGGAAAGTCTTAAGGGTTTGTGTCATGGAGGGTTTGACCAACTCGCGAGGAATACCAACAGTCCGGTAAAGCCGGGTCGCCAATTATAGACATTTGCCGGGGCAAGGGCAAGGGTTTGAGGTCTAGGGTCGAAAACCCTTCCTCTCGGAGCTGAATCGGTGGTAGAATGTTGTAGATTCCAGTTGCTGAGGTTAAATTTACAACCTTCCAGCTCGCAGGTGTTGTGTAAAGATTTTACAGGAGAAAAAACGTGAAAGCAGTCGAGTATACATACACGGTGCTATTTGAGCCGGCCGAGGAAGGTGGGTACGTCGTCACGTGCCCTGCCCTTCCAGGACTCGTTACGGAAGGCGATACCCTGGAGGAAGCGCGGGAGATGGCGGCCGATTGTCTGCAGGGCTATTTGGAAACTCTTCAAGAACTGGGCCGCCCCTTGCCTGAAAGCGAAGACCAAACGGCCGAGCCCATCAGAGATAAAGTGTCGGTGCAGCTTAAGGCGGTATGAGTCGCCGTCTGCCGATACTCACGCCCCGCAAGGTCATCCAGGCGGTTGAGCGGGGCGATTTTTTTGTCCAATCCCCTTAGTATTAAAACGGTTGGCCCTGAAGGATGGCGAGGAGGTTTTCGGTAAATGCGCTACGGGGGAGCACCGCGCCGCAGCCCGCCTCTTCGGCCGCTTCTATGAGATGGGTGTCCACATGCGAGCAGTAGCCCACGGTGGGTATGGGAGCGAGGGCGCCGTCGGCCGCGAGGTCGCCCAATAGCTCAATCGGCTCAAGGTGCTCGGCGTTGAGGTCTAGCACAATGAGGTCCGGGGTGTTCTCACGGGCTTTGGCGACTAGATCGTCTTTGGAGAGGCAGCAGACCACTGTTGCCCCGACGCCTCTGGAGGCGGTATCGAGCTTGCTGGCGAAGAGGAGGTCGTCCACCAAAGCGTATACGGTCCGGCTCACCGTTGTCTCCTTCCACTCATTGCCCGAGGAGGGAGCGGGACATCTCCTTCAAAGGTGGGCCAGCGACCCGGAGCCGTCAAGAGGCTAGGTCCGTCTACCCGACATCTTGTCCCCACCCCATATTATTGGTACACTCCATCACTCGGCCCGCGAGGGCCAACGGACACATTCAGGGATTCAGGGAATCAGGGAGGAAGACATTCATGTCCATCACGCGTGTCTGGATTGAAAAAGGCTGCATCACCTGCGGCGCCTCGGAGGCCAACTGCCCGGAGGTCTTCAATGTCGAATACGACCAAGGAACCTCCAGAGTCATCGAGGGCATTGATTTCGCTCCATACGTGGAGCAGATCAAAGCCGCCGCCGAGGAATGTCCTGTTGACGTGATTAAGTACGAGTAGGACTAGACCGGACGAGCAGAAGCCTGCTAGCCATCCGTCCGTCACACCTTAGACACATTAGACATATTTAGACACGTTGTACATCTGTCCATGCGCGACCAACAGAGCCGTTATGTCTTTATATTCAATCGGTTATGGGACATTAAGGGCATCCAAAACGTGTCTAATTTCGGATAGGTGTCTAAGGGGCGACCTCGACCACACAGGATATGTACAGGTTTATGCCCTGTCCCAAAAACGATTACTTCTTCCTCTTCGCAAGGCGGTTTTTGGCGGCGCTCAGGCGCTTAGGGATGACGTGGTTGTCAGGGTACCGCTCAGCCAGGGCCCGGTAGGCCTCAATGGCCTCTGGGAGTTTCTCTTGCTCCTCCAGGCAGGATGCCGCCGAAAGCCCGGCGTCGAGACGCCAAGGGCTTTCGGGCCGCTCAGCGGTGAGCCTTCCGAAAACCTCGTTGGCCTCGCGGCAGCGCCCCATGATGTATAGGACCGAGGCCCTGCGCCAGAGGGTCTCGGCGAGCTCGGCCGGGGCGGGCCCATCGGCCAGAGCCTCCTCATACTCCACGAGGGCCTGCACATAGTCACGCAAAGCTTCGTAAGAGCGGCCCGCCGCCCGGTGGGCGCGGCTTCGCTCGAAGGGCTCGCGGGCCGTCTCAGCCAGGCGGGAGTACTCAACAGCCGCCCGGCGGGGCTCATGGAAGTTCTTCTCATATAGCTCGGCAAGCCGCCACTGGGCCCGGCGGGCAAAGGCCGAAGCCGGGAACCGGTGAGCCAGCCCCAGGTAATCAAGCTCAGCCAACCGGAAGTCACGCTCGATTGTCCGAGCGATCTCAGCCCGCCAATAGCGGGCCTCGGCCGCTTTTGGGTGGTCAGGGAAGCGATCGACGATGGCCGCCAGCCGCAATTTTGCAAGCTCTGTGTCACCCCGGGCCATAGCCGCCCGCGCCTCTCGGACGAGCCGATCGGGCGCCCGCTCACAGGCCACAAGGGCACCAAGCAAGAGGAGCGCCATTAGACTTCGCCAGATGCTTCTGAAACTCATGGGAAGAGATTACGGAAAAACCCGGCGGGAGACAACGGAAAAAGGAAAAGGGCAGGGAGCGTTTGACTTAATCCTCAGAGATTAGCGTTTGTTTTCCTCCTGGGCCTCCCCCCACCTCAGTCCTCTTTCGCCTCTTCTAGCCGCGCGAGGGCCACCACTCGGTCGCCCTTGTCGAGGCCGATGATACGAACGCCCTGGGTGTTGCGCCCGATGGGACGAATGTCGGCCACGGAGGAGCGAATCATGATGCCCTCGGAGGTAATAACCATCACCTCGTCGTCTCCCGAAACCTGCCGCGCCCCTACGACTTGGCCGTTGCGCTTGGTCGTCTTAATATCGATGACGCCCTTACCGCCGCGGCGCTGCGAGCGGTAGCTAGCCTCTGCGGTCCGCTTGCCGTAGCCCCGCTCAGTGACAGTAACGAGGAAGGAGCCAGCCGAGACGACCTCGGCCCCAACGACCTTGTCACCCTTTGCCAGCGCGATGGCCTTGACCCCGCGGGCGGTGCGACCCATTACCCGAACATCGCTCTCGGAAAACCGGATGCACATGCCCCGGCGCGTAGCGAGCAAGATGTCCTGGTGGCCATCGGTCATGCGAACGGCCATGAGCTCGTCCCCCTTGCCCAGGGTGCAAGCGATAATGCCCGCTTTGCGTGGGTTGGAGAAGGCCTCCAGGGCGGTGCGTTTGATGATACCCAGGCGGGTGACCATGGCCAGGTAGCGGCCTGAGTCGATCTCGCGCACGGGTATAACCGCCGAGACGCCCTCGCCGGGCTGGAGGTTAAGGAAATTAACGATGGCCTTGCCCTTGGAGGCCCGCGAGGCCTGGGGGATCTCGTGGACCTTCTTCCAGTAGACCCGCCCGGCGGTCGTGAAAAAGAGGAACGTGGCGTGGGTCGAGGCCACCGCGAGTTGCTCGACGAAGTCCTCTTCCTTGGTGGAGGCGGCCCTTATCCCCCTGCCGCCGCGGCGCTGGCGTCGGTAGAGAGAGGCCGGGTTGCGCTTGATGTAGCCCTGGTGGCTGATTGTAACCACCATGTCCTCCTCAACGATGAGGTCCTCGACCGTAAGCTCTTCAGGTGTGGCAACGATCTCGGTCTTGCGTTGGTCGGAGTAAGCGTGACGAACCTCTTCCAATTCATCCTTGATTAGCTGTCTCTGGCGCTTCTCGCTCTTGAGCAGCCGCATGTAGCCTCGAATGAGCCCGAGGGTCTCTTCGAGGTCGTCGATTATTTTGTTCCTTTCCAGGCCCGTGAGCCTCTGGAGGCGCAAATCCAGGATGGCCTGAGCCTGACGTTCGTCAATGGTAAGCAGGCGCTCGAGGCCCTCTCGAGCCTCGGGCGGGTTGGCGGCAGCGCGAATGAGGGATATAACCTCATCGAGCCTCTCGACCGCCTTGCTCAACCCCTCCAGTATATGGGCCCGTTCCTCGGCCCGTCGGAGCTCGTACTGGGCTCTGCGGACAACGACGGCCCGGCGGTGGTCGAGGAAGTATCGGCAGAGCTCCTTCAGATCTAGGACCCTAGGCTGGTTATCCACCAGCGCCAGCATGATGATGCCGAAGGTCGTCTCCATCTGAGTGTGGGAATAGAGCTGGTTGAGAATGACTTCAGCGTAGTCTTCGTCGCGCACCTGGATGGCGATCCGCATTCCCTCGCGGCTCGATTCATCCTTGAGGTCGGTTATGCCTTCAACCTTCTTGTCGCGTACGAGCTCGGCGATGCGCTCCACCACCCTGGCCTTGTTTACTTGGTAGGGAAGCTCGGTGACCACGATGGTCGCTTTCGCCTTCGGAGAGGTGGGCCGCTCGATGGTGGCCCGTGCCCGAACCTTAATAATACCCCTGCCGGTGCGGTAGGCCGCCCCGATCCCGTCGGCACCCAAGATGATACCGGCGGTGGGAAAATCGGGCCCCCGGATGAAGGCCATAAGGTCCTCCACGCTGGCTTCCGGGTTATCAAGGAGATGGACCATCGCATCCACCACCTCCCCAAGGTTGTGGGGCGGGATGTTGGTTGCCATCCCGACGGCGATGCCGCTCGAGCCGTTGACCAGCAGGTTGGGAATTCTTGCTGGGAGGTAGAGGGGCTCTTCAAGGGAGTCGTCGTAGTTAGGGCCGAACTCCACCGTCTCGCGCTCGATGTCGCGCAACAGCTCCTGGGAGATCTTGGCCATTCGCACCTCGGTGTAGCGCATGGCGGCGGCCGCGTCGCCGTCAACAGAGCCGAAGTTGCCCTGGCCGTCTACAAGCGGATAGCGAAGCGAGAAGTCCTGGGCCATACGGACGATGGTCTCGTAGATCGCAGCGTCGCCATGGGGGTGATACTTCCCCATGACCTCACCGACCACCCGCGCGCTCTTCTTATACGCCCGGTTCCACTCCATGCCCATCTCATGCATTGTAAAGAGGGTTCGGCGGTGTACGGGCTTAAGGCCGTCTCGGACATCCGGCAGCGCCCGGCCGACGATGACGCTCATGGCGTAGCCTAGGTAGGCGCTACGCATCTCGCGGTCTATATCAACGGGTATCCGACTCTCTATCGTTTCCATCGTCCCTCAGCCATAATGGGGGGCGTGGCCGGCTTGTGCGGAGCCGGTGAGCCGTTCGCCTATATCCGGACGCTAAGAAGAACGACTAGACATCGAGGTGCCTCGCCTCGGAGGCGTGGGCCTCGATAAATTGGCGACGGGGCTCGACCTGGTCGCCCATCAGTGTGGTAAAGGTAATATCGGCCTCGAAGGCGTCCTCGACGGTGACCTGGAGTATTGTGCGGGTCGCCGGATTCATGGTCGTCTTCCAGAGTTGCTCCGGGTTCATTTCTCCGAGGCCCTTGTAACGTTGGACCGAGAGACCCTTGCGGGCCACCGCCAGGGCGTGCTCCACCACAGCCTGGCCGCCCTCAAGGCTGGCACGCTCCCCATCGGGGCCCTCCACCCAGATAGGCCCTGCGTCGAGCCCCGCCACTTGCTTGTATGCTCCGCGGAGGGAGCGGAATTCGGCCGACGTGACGAGATCGTATGTGAAGACGGCCTCGCGCCTCTGGCCATTGACCTCCGTCTCGATGCAGATGTGAGCAAGCTCGTCATCACCAACTCGGGTATTGATTGTGTGCCGCTTTAGCTTCTTCGTAAGGGGCGCAAGGTAGGCCCGCAAGGCTTTCTCGCTTTCGAAGACCCGCTTCGGGGGAGGATCGGCCAATACAAGCCATTTGAGAACATCAGCCGTGAAGCCCTTGCGGATGAACCGGTCGAATGCCCACTGGTACCGCTGAGCGTGCTCTAAGAGGACGCGAAGACGCTCTCCGGTGTAGGATTTATTGTCGCCGGTCGTTACCGTGAGGGCCCTCGTGGCAAGCTCAAGCTGGTAGTCGAGGAAGGCCTTCTCGTTCTTTATATACTGCTCAGCCTTGCCGCGCTTGACTCTATAGAGAGGGGGCTGGGCGATGTAGAGGTGGCCGTGATCGACGACGGGCCGCATCTGGCGGAAGAAAAGTGTCAGCAAAAGTGTCCGGATATGAGCTCCATCTACATCAGCATCGGTCATGATGATAACCTTGTGGTAGCGTAGCCTCGACAGGTCCATGTCCTCCTCAACGCCCGCGCCAAGAGCGGTGATGATGTTTTGAATCTCCTGATTGCTGAGGACCTTATCGAGACGGGCCTTCTCAACGTTGAGGAGCTTGCCTCTCAACGGCAACACCGCCTGTGTGGCCCGGTCCCTGCCCTGCTTGGCGCTGCCTCCGGCTGAGTCGCCCTCAACTATGAAGAGCTCGCATCGGGCCGGGTCGGTCTCGGAACAATCGGCAAGCTTGCCTGGCAGGCTCGATACCTCCAGAGCGGTTTTCCGGCGGACCAGATCCCTGGCCTTACGAGCAGCTTCTCGGCCCCGCGTGGCGTTGACCACCTTCTCAATAATCTTGCGTGCTGTCGGTGGGTTCTCCTCGAAGAAAGCTCCCAGGCCTTCGTTGAGTGCAGCCTCAACTATGCCCTTGATTTCGGAGTTTCCAAGCTTAGTCTTAGTCTGGCCCTCGAACTGAGGCTCGGGAACCCGGACCGACACTACAGCGGCCAAGCCCTCTCTGGCATCGTCACCGGTAGGGGTATTATCAAGCCCTCGAAAAAGATTATTCGCCGACCCATAGGCGTTTATTGTGCGAGTCAGCGCCGATCTGAACCCAGCGAGGTGTGTCCCTCCTTCTACCGTATTGATGTTATTGGCGAATGAGTACACGCTCTCAACGTATCCATCATTATATTGAAGGGCTACCTCGACCTGAACGCCGTCCCGCTCGGATTGGATATAGGGAATTTTTTTGTGAAGCGGGCCCTTCCTCTCGTTGATATGCCCTACGAACTCGACAATGCCTCCTTTGTATTGGAACGAGTCCTCTCGCTCGCTCTCCTCGTCCCGGACACGTATTGTGAGGCCCCCAGTTAAAAATGCGAGCTCTCTCATCCGGGAAGTGATTGTGTCATATGAGAATTCGATGGAATCGAAAATCTTCGGGTCGGGGCTAAATGTAATCTTCGTACCCGTCTTTTTTGTTTTTCGGGTCTTTTTGAGGGGTCCTACGGGCTTACCTCTTTTGTATGACTGCTCCCAAATGTGCCCGTCCCGATAAATCTCCAGCGCTAGTCGCTCTGATAATGCGTTTACGACACTAACCCCAACACCGTGAAGTCCTCCAGAGACCTTGTAGCTCTCCTTGTCAAACTTTCCGCCAGCGTGAAGCATTGTCATTACGACTTCGACAGCGGGTTTTTTAACATCCGGGTGCATATCAACGGGAATGCCCCTGCCGTTATCTATTACAGTAATAGAATTGTCCACATGAATAGTCAGTTCTATCTTGTCGCACCAACCAGCCATCGCTTCATCGACAGCGTTATCAACTACCTCGTAGACTAGATGGTGTAGCCCGGTTGGTCCGGTTGACCCGATATACATAGCCGGCCGCTTCCGAACTGGTTCCAGGCCTTTTAGGATCTGAATTTTTCGAGCGTCGTATGTCGACCCCAGTGTAGCCTTCCTAGGCTTCTTCGCTTGGCCCTTGAATTGCCCTTTTATTTTGCCTTTTTCGCTCACTCAGACATATCCTATTTGGTTAGCATTTAATTGATCTTCGCTGGTGATAAATGGTCCGACCAAGACCTAAGCGCACCCCATTGCCCAATGTGGGTCCTGGCTGATGTCTATCATCCGAACCATGATGGTGATAACGGCAGGCGCTATAACGAGTTACAACCATCAAGCGGTAGGTCTATAAGCTGAATTTAATATACCATGGCTATCCCTAGATTACCACTATTATTTTGCACTTTGGGCTATAAATATTTAGAGCGAAATATCAAAGCTGATTGAATGCACTTTATACTTATAATAAATTAATGTGTTTTATCATTGTTTAGGAATGTTTATAATTAGTGCGTGTCTAATTCATAGGGTCTTTTATGCATGATTACAGATGAATATATATAATTATTATTAGTCTTTATAAATATATTAGTAATAATAAGGCGTGTTGGAATGTTAATAAGATGGGAATGATTTGAAAGTTAGGTACTTATAACACTAACGGATGTGATGAAAACCTTTATGTTTGATGGAGAACATAAGGCAATAGAGCATTAACAAATTATTAATAGGCTCCATGGGGAAAAAGATCATATTACTCCTCTAACATATTGACTATGTCTTGAATATGACGTTCGGTCTCTTTGTCTATTTTTATAAGACGATCTATTTTGTTATACGAGTGGATTACGGTGGTATGGTCTTTGCCTCCGAAGTGGCGACCAATTTCCGGAAGGCTAGCCTTAGTGTGTGTTCGAGCAATGAACATTGCGATTTGACGAGGGACAGATATGGATCGCACTCGCTTTTTGCTTTTCAGGTCGCTGACTCTAATCTCGAAGTGCTTAGCTACTGCTCGCATAATTGCATCGATGGTAATGCGGCGCTCTCTGCTGGTAAATATCTTTTCAAGCACCTCTTCGGCCATAGCCAGGTCAATGGGTCGGCCGGTGATGGAAGAGTAGGCTGATATGCGGAGAAGGCAACCCTCGAGCTCTCTAATATTGGACTTGACTCGGTCAGCGATTAGATGGCCCACCTCGCTGGGGAGAGGTATATTCTGGACTGCAGCATTACGGTTGAGGATGGCAATTTTTGTCTCTAGGTCCGGGGCCTGGATGTCTGCAATAAGACCCCACTCAAACCGGCTGCGGAGACGCTCCTCCAAGCCCCGGATGTCCTTCGGGAAGGAGTCGGAGGAGACGACGATTTGCCGGTGGCTCTCGTACAAAGTGTTGAATGTGTGGAAGAACTCCTCCTGTGTCCTGTCTTTGCCGGCGATAAACTGGATGTCATCGACGAGCAGCACATCCATGTTCCTGTAGCGATTTCGGAAGTCTGCCATCTTGTCGTGCTGGATGGAGCTTATGAGATCATTGATGAACCTCTCGCTGGAAATATAGCAAATTCTCACGCCATGGTCCCGACTCAGAATGTGGTGGGCGATGGCGTGGAGCAAATGGGTTTTGCCGAGGCCGACCCCTCCGTATAGGAAGAGTGGATTGTAAGCTTTCGCCGGTACATCGGCGACCGCCATGCAGGCAGCGTTAGCGAACTGGTTGGATGATCCTACGACGAAGTTTGAAAAGGTGTACTTAGGGTTTAGGAATGGTGGTGGAACATAGGTTGTGGGAGCCATGAAAGCCTGGGGCTCGTTATCTTCTTCAGGGGGGGGCTCATCTCTTTCGATCGGCGGGTCGATGATAAATTTTACGGCGGGCCTTTGGCCCATGGCGCTCGATAACGAGCTCGCTATCAGGTCCGAATAGTTGTCGGCCACCCAATCCCGGAAAAACCGATTGGGGACCCCGATGGTGACCTCGCTGTCCCCCCACGCTATGATGCGTGTCGGGCGAATCCATGTGTCGAAAGATTGTTTGCTTATCGCAGATTCGATTCTAGAAAGGCTTTTGTTCCAAACGTCTTGCATAATAGCCGCGTCCTCCCTCTCATCCTTATAACCACAACGGATTTATTAGAGCCAGTGATGCCCCAGGTGTCTCGCCACCCAGACAATTTGTAGTTTATGGGGGCGGGACCAGCGGCGCGTGGTATTTGGGTATGTCCCGCAGGCTTACACACAGGGTTTTCCACACCCGTGGATAAACCAGACACCCCATACTTTTTAATGTGTTACAATTCCTCGGTGCGCTCTTTTTCAGAGGAATATTTGCGACGAGTGAATTACCTATCTTGTAGATTATACCCATATGCTTGGGCGATGCAACGGTTTTTTTAGAATATTATTTCTGTAAATTTGGGGTTTTAAGCCGTTCACTTACCAGAATGGATGCTTTTGTTTTTCTTGGTTTTGGCGCATGACCACTGCCTCTTAGGAGGATTGCAATGTTTTTGTCCTTGACAGGGGAATAGTTGGTGGTAGTATCAAACGTTTAGGTGTATATGAGTTTATGCGTGCTTGACGAAAATTGGACCATTTTGTTAATCGTGTTTAGTCTATTTCATCGGATGCGCCGTGAAGAGAACCTATCAACCAAAGGTTGTAAAGCGTAAGCGGACCCACGGTTTCCGAGCAAGAATGAAAACCAGGGGGGGGCGTGCGGTGTTGAATCGTCGCCGCTCCAAGGGCCGAAAAACCCTCGCCCCCTGAAAGGGAGGTTAGCTTGGCAGGCCGTGCGGAGGAAATTGACCAAGGGTGCGCGCCTCCATGTAGGCGCTGAAATTAGACGTGTCATTCGAGGGGGCCGTCGAGTTAAGGCTGGCCCCTACATTGTATACGGCCAACAGGCTACCTTGTCTGCAGGAAGCCGTATTGTTGTCATTGTGCCCCGCAGGACCGGAACGCAAGTTGTCCGCAACAGCATCAAGCGAACGTTCCGGGAGGCCTTCCGGCTAACCAGGGGCGGCTGGCATCAAAATTGGGATCTAGTCATTTACGTTCGTTCTTCACCAAAAACCATAACGATGCAGGGCGCCGCCCAAGTGCTAGAAAAAGCCGTCAAGTCTTATGAGTTATCCCCCGAGAAGAATGGCTAAGCACGAAATGTCATGATAAGAATCCCAGCTCTCGTATTGATTATGTTATGGCGCCGCTGCGTGTCACCTTGGCTTCCTTCAGTATGTCGGTTTTACCCTAGTTGCTCCGTATACGCATGGGAGGCCATTAACTCTAAGGGACTAACCCGCGGTTCCTTGCTAAGTCTGAGGCGCATTGTCCGCTGTCATCCCTTCCATCCGGGAGGAGTAGACCTCCCGCCGGGTTGGGAGGCGTAAAAGGTTTATAATGGAGCGAAGGCAGCTTCTCGCTATCGTCTTGATGTTTATCGTTCTCGTGGCGTATCAAATATTTTACGTAGAACGGTTCCAAAAACGGCCCAAGAGACCGAAGCTCCCCTCCACAGTCGAGGTTACCGAAAGGCCACCGGCCCAGGCGATGCCACCCATCGTAGCCTCGCAGCCGTCTTTGACCTTTGATGAGGAATACGTACGGGTTCTGACTAGCCTGTATGAGGCAACATTTTCTACGCGCGGGGCGGCTCTTGTCAGCTTCAAACTCAGAAAATATCCTCTCACCCCTGGAAAGGGCAAGGAGCTGGTCGATTTGATTCCTACAGGTGAGAGGGCCCTCGTCCTGGACTTCGATGACCCGGGCCTGCGCAAGGCATCTATGGAGGGTATATTTGCCGTGAGCGCCGAAAGCCTGGAGTTGTCGGAGGCGAAAGCTTCAGGGGAAGTGACCTTTACCTACGTCGGCCCTAAAGGGTCTCGACTGATTAAACGTCTTACCTTCCACGACGGCAAATACGGCTTTGAAATGGACACTTACGTGAAGCGACCTGACGATTCTAAGGCGCCGATAGACCATCGGGTTCTCTGGGCCTACGGTTTAGGCGGTGGGAATAGTGGCTATGGGGCATATACGACCGTAAGCCATCTTATTGGAAAAGATCGGAGCGTGGACAAGCCGGGAAAGCTATTGCCCCTGACGGTTCACAAAGGCTCGGCCGCGTGGTCCGCAATCCAAACGAAGTACTTTACGGCTATATTGGCGGCACGGAATGGGGTTGCTGCAGCTGCGGTGGCGAAGCAAACGAGGGAGAAGCCCATAACCAAAACATCGTGGACGTTTCAGAAAAGGACAACAATCCAAAAAGTCTCCGAGCTTGCTCCCGGACTGGCATATACCAACACTGGCGAGGCTTCTCGCGAACGAATCTTAGTTTTCGCTGGGCCAAAGCTCCCCGTACGCCTCAAATCATACGGGTCCAAGCTGGAGCGTGTTATTGACCACGGTTGGTTCGGGCCTGTTTCCCGCCCACTCTTGGCTTTGCTGCTGCTAATTAATCGTCCTATCGGCAATTATGGTGTCTCAATCATTTTGTTGACTATCGCAGTTAAGGCTCTTTTCTTCCCGCTGAGCGTAAAGCAGCAAAAAAGTATGCGCCAAATGACAAAGCTCCAGCCCCGGCTAAAGGCTCTTCAGGATCGATATAAGAACGATAAGCAGAAACTAAACAAGGAGACCATGGACCTTTACAAGCGGGAGAAAGTCAACCCGCTGGGTGGATGTCTTCCTCTCCTGGTTCAATTTCCCGTTATCATCGCCCTCTACACAGTTTTGGGAGAGGCGCTGGAGCTTAGAGGCGCTCACTTCTTTCTATGGATTACTGACCTCTCGGTTCCCGAGAGCCTCTTCGTTCCCTGGTTCCATGTACTCCCAATATTGATGGGTGGGATGATGCTCCTCCAGAATCACATAGCGCCAGCCACAGCAATGGGCGGTGCGGGCGGCGATCCTAGACAGCAGCAAATGTTAAAGTACATGCCCATCATCTTTCTTTTTATATTTTGGGGGTTTCCAGCGGGGCTCAACCTATATTGGACCGTGTACACCGTCCTTGGCATAGGCGAACAGTTCATTATTAAGCGGCGCATGCCTCCAGAGGAGTCCCGAGCATCTTAGCTCCACAGGAGCGGCCACATGGATGATGCAGCGGAGCATGGTGTTCGAGTTTGCCTTTCATTGTTCGTAAAATCATGGGAGTGTTTGTTGCAACGACATCCTGCAGGTTATCGGAGTTTGACAGTTTTTTCAGTTTAACGTGGAATATTTAAGCACAAGTCTGGCAAGTGGTGTATAATAATCGCCAGGGCAGTTTTTCCGTGAATAAGTGAAGGGGGGGAGCAGAGGATCTGAAAGTGCCACACCGCAAGGGTTCCATTCAGGCGTTAGCCGAAAAATACTGGTGTAATTCATTGTAATCAAAAGGTCTCGGTCAAATGTTTCACGTGAAACATTGTGGTGCGTCCTACCAAGTGCTGCGACTGTTGGCTGAGGCGAGCCATATCTATTCCGCGCAAGGGTTGAAACTATGACTGAGCCGTCGTTGTCGGCCACGTTACGACGAGAAATTCAGCGAGCCCGGCTTGGGGTCGAGCGAGGAAAAGAGGCGAAGCTGGCCGCCTACTTGGGCGAGCTCGCCCGCTGGAACGAGAAAACAAACCTAACGGCCCTTGAAACCGACCTGGAACGGGTGACCGTGCTCGTCGTCCAAAGTCTACAGATGGACCGGGCCGTTCCACCAAGCCGCGAGCTTATGGTCCTCGACATCGGTGCGGGCAACGGGGCCCCGGGGCTAGTGCTTGCCGTAGTACACCCTTATTGGAGGCTTGACCTGCTGGAGCCCAATAAGCGAAAAGTGGCCTTTCTAAAACATGTGGCCCGTAGCCTAGGCCTCGCAAATGTCAAGGTTCTCAACGCCAGGGCAGAGGAGCTTGCCGAGGAGGTCAGCTATCGGTGGGCCTATGATGCGGTGTTATCCCGTGCGACGGCCAAGCTCGGAAACTTAATCGCCCTGGCCGACCCATTTCTCGCCCCGGGCGGGCGCCTGGTGACACTGAAGGGTCGCCAGTGGGAGAGCGAGTTGGCCGTCGGCCTTCCCGCAGCCATGCGTAAGCGTTACGCTATTGAGGAGGCTGGAAAGCTAGCCGCCTCTCCAGGCGGTCGAAAAATGACCGTAGTGGCTGCCAAGAAGGAGGGCTACAAGAAGGAGGGCTAAGGGATAGCTGTCGAGGATTAAGTGGGCAAAATTATCGCCATAGCTAATCAGAAGGGGGGCGTGGGCAAAACCACGACCGCCGTCAACCTCGGTGCCGGCCTCGCTATCAACGAAAGGAGGACCCTCCTAATAGACCTTGACCCACAGGGAAACGCAGGCAGCGGCCTTGGGGTGGACCGCTCTCGACTAACCAAGACCGTATATAACGCTCTTTTAGACAACGGCGATACGGCTGGGGCCATTCAGCCGACAAAGCTGTCCCACCTGGAGGTCCTCCCGTCCACAATAGATCTCATTGGGGCCGAGATAGAGCTTGTGGGCGTTGAAGATCGGGAGGCCCGGCTTCGGATGGCATTGGAACCGCTTAGGAATACCTACGAGTTCATCCTCATCGACAACCCACCATCACTCGGGTTACTTACAATCAATGCCTTGGCGGCTGCAGACAGCGTGCTCATCCCATTACAATGTGAATACTATCCCCTTGAAGGACTTTCACAATTATTAAAAACGGTCAACCTTGTGAGGAATGCCTTTAATCCCTCCCTAGTTATTGAGGGGATTGTCTTGACAATGTTTGATAGCCGTACGGCTGTGGCCCATCAAGTGGCTAGAGAGGTGCGGGAACTATTTGGGAGTCGGGTTTTTAAAACCGTAGTTCCACGTAATGTCAGGCTTAGCGAAGCGCCGAGCCACGGCCTACCGGCGGTTCTTTACGATGCACGAAGCCGTGGTGCGCAGGCATATCTCGATCTTACCAAGGAGGTGCTAGCCCATGCAGCGCAAACCTCTAGGGCGGGGTCTAGCGGCCCTGATACCCGATATATTGGAAGCGGAAATAGTTGAGGCAGGCCAGACGTCTAGGGCACCCGTAGAGCTCCCCATCCATCAGATAAAACCCAACCGGCATCAGCCTAGGGCCCGTTTCACCAATAAATCGATGGAGGAGCTGGTGGCATCTATCCGTATCCATGGTGTTGTTCAGCCTATCGTGGTTCGTCCGATGGAGGAGGGAACATACGAAATTGTTGCTGGAGAACGTCGGTTAAGGGCAGCTCTCCAAGCTGGGCTGTCGTTGATCCCAGCCGTAGTGAGAGATGCGGATGACGGAGAGGCCCTTGAAATTGCCTTGGTGGAGAACATACTTCGGGAGGATCTCAGTCCAATTGAAGAGGCTAGAGCTTTTATAACATTAATTGAAAATTACGGCCTTAGCCAGGAGGAGGTCGGGAAGCGGGTGGGTCGTGATCGGTCTACGGTGTCCAATACATTGCGTCTACTCACATTACCTGACGAGCTTCAAGAGGAGATAGGAATTGGCGGTATTAGCGCGGGTCACGCCCGGGCGATCCTAATGCTGGAGAGGTCAGATGACCAAAAAGCCCTTGGCCGGGCCATTCAAAGGGAGGGTCTTTCGGTTCGGGCTACTGAGGTGAGAGCACGGAGGATGAGTGGCTTTAAAAAGGGCCGTCAAAATCGCCAGCATGACGTTTTTATCCAATCTATTGCAGAAGAGTTTACCCGCAACCTTGGCACAAGGGTTGTCATTCGACCACGGCGCAAGGGTGGAGTTGTTGAAATTCACTATTTTTCCGATGAGGAGTTGGAAGGTCTTCGAGCGAAAATCCGAGGATAAATATGTTAGGGAGGGAGATCATGGAAACGGATTATGGGGAGAAGAAGGTTCGGGATAAAGGCGAAGCTGATACTGAAGTTGCAGCCTTTCTTGGAACGGGCACGGAGTTTAACGGTACGCTGACTTTTGAAGGCACTATTCGGATTGATGGTAAGGTCTCTGGTGAGGTCATAAGTCAAGATACGCTCGTCGTCGGCGAGAATGCCGAGGTGGATGCTGAGATTAACGTGGGAGTGCTTGTGTGCCGCGGTCAGGTCAGTGGCAATGTCAAGGCGTCGGGACGCATTGAGCTTCACGAGACGAGCGAGCTCAGGGGCAATATCTCTACACCGCAGCTTATGATTTCTGAAGGAGCAATATTTCACGGGTCATGCGAGATGCCCCAGGCCGGAGACAAGGTAACACTTCTTTCAGCTATCACCTCTGGTTCTCCTGTTGCCGAGACACCGGTCGAGGAGATGCTAGAATCCGAGGAAGCCGATATCGGACCATAAGTCTATCCGTCGGGCGAAAATCCCTTGACACCACTGGGTGTGTGTGATACAAATGCGCCGCTTTTTTGAGTGGGATAGTCGAAGCTCGCCTTGCCCCGGCTGTTCCAGGGACGGGGCCTGTTCTAAGCATAAACACTTGATCATGGGGCTAGCTTTTTACCGTAGCTAGTCCAGGTTTGTAGGTTAACGGTCGGGGCACAATGCTTGATATTAACTTCACCTTCTTTATTCAGTTTCTTAATTTTATCGTCCTCATGTTTATTCTTAACGTCCTGCTTTTTAAGCCGGTCATTGCCTTAATGGCTCGACGTAGAGCGATGATCGATCAAACCCTGGAAGAGGGACGAGCGGCTGAGACCGTGGCAGATGAGACTCTAAAGCGGTATCACGATTTGCTGGCGGCAGCCAGGAGTGCTGCAGATGTTCGCTTCGCAGAGGTGCAGGTCGCTATCGAGGAAGGGCATCGCGGGCACCTTGCCGAGGCGGAACGGCGGGCCGGCGAGGCGACCACCGCCGCAACGGTCTCCATCCGGGAGACGGGCGAGAACGTAAGAGAGGACCTTCGCGGCCAAGCACAGGCCCTGGCAGAGGCAATCGCTGAAAAGGTTCTCGGGCGGTTAGTATGATGGAGGAGATGACGTGAGCCGGAGTCGCCGGGTTCTGCTCATCGCGTTGTTCGCAGCCGCGCCGATCCTGCTTGTGATGGCTCCCGGCGCCATGGCAGCGGAGGTCGTCCATCATGCCTTTAATTGGAAGAAGGAAGCATTGAGGTACGTAAACTTCCTCGTTGTTGTGGGGGTGCTTTGGTGGTTGCTGAAGGATAGGGTTCCTAAATTCTTCGACGATAGGCGGGCTAAGATCGACCAGGCTATAAAGGAGGCCAATGCATCAAAGGCTAAAGGTGATGAGAGGCGGGCAGAGTACGAAGCCAAGATTGCTCAGGTCGAGCAGGACATAGCCGTTATAGATGCTGAGAGAGACCGCAGGATCGAGTCGATGCGAGTTGAACTGACTCAGGCCGCTGAGGCGACTGCCGAGCGGGTAGCTCACGATGCCGAGGAGCGCATCGAATCTGAGCTCAACCGGGCACGGGCCGATCTTCAGCGTGAGGCGAGCCTACTGGCCTTGGAGCTTGCCGAGGGGCTAATTAAGGAACGGGTGAAAAAAAAGCACCACCGAAAGCTCTTTGAAGAGACCGTCGAGAAGCTGGAGGGTCTTAAGTGACTGGGAACGTCGTGGCTCGACGCTACGCTAAGGCAATGGTCGAGACGGTGACCGAACAGGAGGGGGACTACGAGGCCGTGCATGCGGAGCTTCGAGGGCTGGCTGCTGTCATTGATGGCCATCGGGACCTCAGACACCTGCTCTATAGCCCATCGGTCCGGCTCGATGTCAAGGGAGAAATCATGGGGGACCTTCTGGGGCGGGTCGAGCTCTCGGCCCTTTCGTCTACCTTTGTGAAACTGTTGCTCGAGAAGGGGCGGCTTCGGTACTTAGGTTCCATAGCAGAGACCTTCGGGGAGATGGCCAACGAGCGCATGGGAAGGCTGAAAGTGACCGTAAGAAGTGCCACCCCTCTGACAAAAACCAACATCAAGAAGCTTTCGGCCGAGCTTAAAAAAGCCACGGGCAAGACTATTTTGATGGAGACCATTGTCGATCCTGCTCTCATCGGCGGGCTCGTCGTGAGAATTGGGGGGCAGGTGCTCGACGGAAGCATCAGACATCAACTGGCCGCAATGCGTGAGTCGTTGGTGCGGGGCTAGGGAGAGGCGATGGAGATTCGAGCCGAAGAGATAAGCGAGATTATCAAGCGACGCATCGCTGGACATGAGTTGGAGGTGGAGCTCGAGGAGATCGGGCATGTCATCGCCGTGGGGGACGGTATCGCACGGATTTACGGGCTGGAGAAGGCCATGGCGGGGGAGCTGCTGGAGTTCCCAGGTGATGTGTACGGGATGGTGCTCAACCTCGAAGAGGATAACGTGGGCGCGGTCCTTATGGGCCCGGACACTGACATCAAGGAGGGCGACGATGTAAAGCGCACCCGGAGAATCGTCGAGGTGCCCGTCGGCAAGGCTCTCCTCGGGCGGGTCGTCGGCCCGCTCGGGACTCCCCTGGACGGCAAAGGTCCCGTCGAGACCGATAAGTTCTTGCCTATTGAGCGCCTCGCGCCAGGCGTGGTCGACAGACTCCCGGTGGAGGAGCCGGTACAGACGGGCCTTAAGGCTATCGACTCCATGATTCCCATCGGTCGAGGTCAGCGCGAGCTCATCATCGGCGACCGGCAGACGGGCAAGACCGCCCTCGCGATTGACGCGATTATCAACCAGAAGGACACCGACATCTACTGCATCTACGTCGCCATCGGCCAGAAGTCCTCCACCGTGGCCCAGGTTGTCCACACCTTGGAGGAGCATGGTGCGATGGATTACACTATCGTGGTCGCGGCCAACGCCAGCGAGCCCGCACCCCTTCAGTTCGTTGCTCCTTATGCCGGATGCGCGATGGGCGAGTACTTCCGCGACAACTCCATGCACGCGCTTGTTATATACGATGATCTCTCCAAGCACGCTGCCGCTTACCGGCAGATGAGCCTGCTTTTAAGGAGGCCACCCGGCCGGGAGGCCTACCCTGGCGACGTCTTCTATCTTCACTCCCGCCTGCTGGAGCGAGCCGCCAAGCTCAACGACGAGTTCGGAGGCGGGAGCCTGACGGCCCTGCCTGTGATTGAGACCCAGGCTGGCGACGTTTCGGCCTATATCCCGACCAACGTCATCTCCATCACCGACGGCCAGATTTACTTAGAGAGCGACCTCTTCTATGGGGGTGTTCGACCGGCCATCAACGTCGGGCTCTCGGTAAGCCGGGTCGGGGGGGCGGCGCAAACCAAGGCCATGAAGCAGGTCGCCGGCCGACTCCGGCTCGATTTGGCTCAGTATCGGGAGATGGAGGCCTTCGCCAAGTTCGGAAGCGAGCTCGACCAGGCCACACAAGCCCAGCTCGCCCGCGGGGCCCGCATGGTGGAGGTTCTAAAGCAGGACCAGTACGCTCCCCTCTCGATGGAAAACCAGGTGGCGATCATATATGTGGGCGTCAACGGCTACCTAGACGACATTCCCTTGGAGCTCTGCCTGCCCTTTGAGGAGGAGTTTTACGGCTTCCTCGACGAGCACCACCCCGGCCTGCTCAAGGGCATCGCCGAGACAGAGGAAATTTCGGATGAGGCGGAGGCCGAGCTGAAGGAAGCCATCGGCGCTTTCAAGAAGGACTTCGTCGCCCGCCACGGAATGGTGGAGGAAGAGGCCGGGGACGCCGAAGGGGCGCTGGTCACGCCCGGGACCGAGGAGGAAGCCGCGAGCTGAGGAGCGAGTTATGGCCGGAGCGGGCCTGCGCGACATCAAGCGCCGAATACGTAGCGTCAAAAGCACCGAGCAGATTACCAGGGCCATGAAGATGGTGGCCGCGGCTAAGCTCAGGCGGGCGCAAGAGGCGATTATCTCGGCTCGACCCTGGGCCAAGCGGATGGATGAAATTGCCAGGGGCCTGGCCTTGAGGACGCAGCCTGAGAGCCATCCTTTGCTTACCCCCAAGGAGGCCGGGCCCGTGCTCCTCGTCGTTGTGGGCGCCGACCGGGGCCTTTGCGGGGCCTTTAACACCAACATCCACAGGGCTGTGCTCACTCACCTGGCGAACTTTGATGGAGGAGAGCCTGGGCTGGGCCAGCTACTCATCATCGGAAAAAAGCCCTTCGATTTCTTTCGCCATAGGCCATTTCCGATAGTGAGTCATTACCTAGGCCTTTTCGCAAAACTCTCGTTCGACGACGCCCGTGGCATCGGAGACGAGGTTGTTGAGGCATACGCGGAGGGCGATGTTCGGAGCGTGCGCCTCGTCTACAACGAGTTTCGCAGCGCCCTCAGCCAACGGCTTGTCGTCAGGGAGCTCCTGCCCGTTCGCTACACAGAGGAGGACGAAGAGGGTAATGAGTCTGAGGCCCCTGCCGAGCACGGGGGAGACTATCTTTACGAGCCCGACTCAGCGACCCTGCTGGACGCAGCGCTCAGGCGCCACGTCCACACACAGATTTGGCGGGCGCTGCTTGAGAGCGAGGCAAGCGAGCACGGGGCTCGAATGACGGCCATGGACGCCGCCACGGAGAACGCCGTCGAGATGGTCGCCCACCTCACCCTCCAGTACAACCGGGTTCGCCAGGCAGGCATTACGACTGAGATTATCGAGGTCGTCTGCGGCGCCGACGCCTTGAAGGGGTAGGATGACAATGGGAAATTTTGAAAAGGAGATAGTCTGATGTCGGCTGAAGGCGATAGAGAGGGGAGGGTCGTCCAAGTAATAGGCCCCGCCGTGGACATTGAGTTTCCGGGGGGGGAGCTGCCGAAGATTTACAACGCCGTGAGTATTCATTTCGGCGACGAGGGGATGAGTTTCTACGGCAAGGACCACATCACCGTCGAGGTGGCCCAACACCTGGGCGAGAACCGGGTTCGCACCATCGCGATGGAGCCGAGCGACGGGCTGGTGCGGGGGATGAAGGCCGTCGACACCGGTGGGCCCATCACCATGCCGGTCGGCCCCGGGGTCCTAGGACGGGTTCTCAACGTCCTCGGAGACCCGATCGATAACCTCGGCCCGGTGCCCCACGAGGAACGCCACCCCATCCACAGGCCGGCCCCGACCTTCGAGGACCAGGCAACAGAGCTCGAGATGCTCGAGACGGGTATAAAGGTCATCGACCTGCTCGAGCCCTACCTCAAGGGCGGGAAGGTCGGCATGTTCGGCGGCGCCGGTGTCGGAAAGACCGTCATCATCATGGAGCTCATCCGCTCGATAGCCACCGAGCACGGAGGCACTTCGGTCTTCTCCGGCGTAGGCGAGCGGACCCGCGAGGGCAACGACCTCTGGCTCGAGATGAAGGAGAGCGGGGTCATCGATCGGACCGCCTTGATTTACGGCCAGATGACCGAGCCTCCCGGCGCGAGGCTGAGGGTCGGCTTGAGCGGGCTCACCGTGGCTGAGTATTTCCGCGACGTCGAGGGCCAGGACGTGTTGCTCTTCATCGACAACATCTTCCGTTTCACCCAGGCCGGGAGCGAGGTCTCGGCGCTGCTCGGCCGGATGCCATCGGCCGTCGGGTACCAGCCCACGCTCGCTACCGAGATGGGGGCTCTCCAGGAGCGCATCACCTCGACCAAGCGGGGCTCCATCACCTCGGTGCAGGCCGTCTACGTCCCCGCCGACGACCTCACCGACCCGGCCCCTGCAACGACCTTCGCCCACCTCGACGCCACGACTGTGCTTTCGCGCCAGATAGTCGAGCTGGGCATCTACCCGGCCGTAGACCCTCTTGACTCCACCTCTCGCATCCTCGACCCACGCGTTGTGGGTGAAGAGCACTACCGGGTGGCTCGCGAAATTCAGAACATCCTCCAGCGCTACAAAGACCTCCAGGACATCATCGCCATCCTCGGCATGGACGAGCTCTCTGAGGAAGATAAAACAGTAGTGGCCCGTGCGCGAAAAATACAGCGGTTCCTCTCTCAGCCTTTCTTCGTGGCCGAGCAGTTCACGGGCACCCCCGGCCAGTATGTGCCGCTTCGCGAGACGATCGAGGGCTTCAAAGAGCTGGTGGCGGGCAACGTGGACCACATCCCCGAGCAGGCCTTCTATATGGTGGGCAACCTCGATATGGCCCTAGAGAAGGCCGAAGCGATGAAGGCCGCATGACCGACGCACGGCTCCAGCTTGATGTGGTGACCCCCGAAGGAGTCGTGGTGGACACCGAGGTGGACGAAGTTGTGGCACCAGGCCCAGGTGGAGAGTTCGGGGTCCTGCCGGGCCACACGCCCTTTCTCGTCCTGCTCGATGTTGGAGAGGTCCGCTACCAAAGCGAGCGGGGCGAGGAGCGCCTCTCCGTCGCCCACGGGTTCGCTGAGGTCACCCCCGATAGGGTTATCATTCTGGCTGAGAGCTGCGAGCGGCCAGACGAAATCGACGTAGATCGGGCCAGGGCCGCCCTGGAGCGGGCCGAGGCCCGGCTCGCCGGTGACACCACCGAGATCGACCACGCCAGGGCCGAGGCGGCCTACCGAAGGGCGCTCAATCGCATACGGATGGCTGCCGAGGAGTAGATTTCTGGCGCCCCTGAAGCCTGTACGGGTATTTCTCCTCCAAAATTATCCAAACCGCCTATTTCAGTGCTTCAGGATTCAAGACATGGGCCTTACTCAGGCCCTCCCCCCAAAAGAGCCCGCTTTCCGAAGCCTCTTTCTGTGTATAATGCAGTGGAGTCATCCTGCCTATATGGAGGTGGGCCTGTGAGAGGAAGGACGAACCTCCGCCACCCGATGACCGGCCGCATTTACCGGGGGGTGGCCGCGCTTGCCGCAAGCCTAATTTTAAGCGGCTGCGCCTCGAGCAGCCCGGTTGCATTTCACGGCCCGATGGCCATCCGCTCCGTCGAGGTGGCCTTGGCTGACCTCCCCCCGATGGAAACCTACTACCACAGGCGCCATCCTCCAGGGCGCTGGAGCTTCCTGGGGGCGACGCCCTACACCTTCATGCCCTTAACCATGTACCGAAGCTGGGCAGACGAAAAGGAGACCGAGCAGCTTAGGCCCCACTTGCTGGGGCTTGATCCCGCCGGGGAGATGACCACCTCCTTCGTCGAGACTCTCCGGCAGGCGAGGGTCTTCCGCCGCGTGGAGCGACGCGGGGCGCAGGGGGCCTTGGGGTCCGGCGGCCCGTACGATGCCCGCATCGATCTAGAGGTGGACCGGTGGGGTTTCACTTACGCAACCGAAGGGAAGCTCTCGGCCGAGGTCGTGGTGGTGGGCCGGATGCACCTGTCCGCCTCAGGCGGAGAGAAGCTCATATGGAGGCGGGAGCTGGTGGAGACAGGCGGGGCCCGGGCCAACCTTGAAGAGTTGGCCAATAATGGAGAGGTCATGCGTGCCGCCCTTCGCCGCACCCTGAGAGCGGCCGCCGCCGACCTGGCCCGCGACCTCACCCGAGGCCTCAAGCCCCAACACCTCATGCCTCCGGAGCTGTAGGGGGGGGCCTCGTGTCCTCCGCAGGCCGGAAGTCCGATAACTAGCGTATTGAGGAGATCTACGCTCGTAATCCTCAGCTTCTCGAAGCGAAAACCAGGGAACGAATGAGAGGAACGAAAAAGTGAACCACCCCGAAATTCCCTTCTGTTACAAAATCCCTGCAGGATGTATAAGAAATGGATATTTCTCCAGTGATAAGGCTGGAGAAATCCTTTGCTGGGTCTCAGGGGGGAGAGCTTCCTATTTTCTATCCCTTGATTGTGGGTTAGAAGAAACCTTGGATAAGACCAACGGATACATAAGTCCCTCTGTCATAGCCTTATTGTACATAAAATGGGATGGAGTAGATCCTAGCATAGAAGAAGGAGTTTTGGATAAGGAGGCATAAAAATGCCTGAAGGAAGCAGAGAGAACCCCCACGCGGAAGAGAGCAAACTAATCCAGACCTAGGTTCGACGAAGGTTCGAGGATTAGACGCACCAGGAGCTTCTATAGAAAACATTTTCGATTACCTAAAATCAGGAGAGATCATCATGCTATGGGCAGGGGAGGGACATGGCCCTTTGCCCGCAGGTAGGTGAAATGAGACATTTGTTTTCAGAGAACATTAAACAGCCTCTCGTCGATGTTCTACTGGCGGAGTTGAGGAAAGCAACCGAAGCCAGATTTGCCGTGGCCTTTGTTAAGCATTCTGGCCTAGTGCTCCTTAAGAAGGAACTGTTGAGGTGTCTCGAAAGGGGCGTCCATTTGGAGTTCCTTTTGGGACTTGATTTCTCGATAACCGATGGGAAGGCCTTGAGGTGGCTGAGAGAAACAGCAGGCGAGACGGATAAGTTGTCTTTCTTTTGCTTCAGGGACCCGCTGAAAGATGTTGGCCCCACCTTTCATCCTAAGCTCTACTTATTGAAAAGGGGTTCCTTTGCGACAGCTATCATTGGCTCTTCAAATTTAACTGGGGGCGGGTTGAAAGAAAATATCGAGTTAAACGTCATTATAAGAGACCGCTACGATTCTGAAACGGTCAACGCGGTGAGGGACATATATGCCGATTTCAAATACCAGGAAGGGCTATTTACGCCGAATGAAGCGTATATCGAGGGATATGAAGAATTAACCCGTCATGTGCGGAAGACACGTGATAGAACCCTTTCATCGAAGTCTACAAATAAGATGATAGCGTCTCTCAGCAGAAAAGAGGATCGCCTGCCAAGACCGACTATCCCTGATCCGTCAGGTCTAACGGGCTGGCAGAAACTCGTCTACGAAAAGATACCTCCTGGTGAGTTTGCTACAAAGAGCATGTATCGATTCGTCGAGGAGTTCAGATTGCCTGAATACGACGCCAGCCTATTGACATCCTCGAAGGAAATGGCAGACCACTTTGAAGCCGCAGTCGTCGACAGCCGGTTTGATCGGGAGCCGCAAGCGCAGTTCGCCAAATTTGTAAGCAACTGGGTATTGGGAGAGTTGTCGAGGTTGCTCAACGCAACTGGAACGCGCATTCAAGACGTCAAGATTCATCCGCAACATTACCGCGAGTTGTCTCAGCTGATCGAATCCGGGACCCTGAGCTCGAATATGGCAAAAACCGTATTTGAGGAGATGTTCAACTCCGCACAATCGCCCGCGAAGATTGCGCCAGAGGCCGGCATGGCGCA